>NZ_LRIB01000035.1:0-201351 GCF_001758715.1 Janthinobacterium sp. HH104
AAAGCATCCGCCTGTCGACGGCGGGCGGCGCCAACATCACGATCGAGGGCGGCAATATCACGATCCAGTGCCCGGGCAAGATCACCGTGTTTGCCGGGAAGAAAAGTTTTATCGGGCCGGAGCGGCTGACTTATCCGTTGCCCAGATTCTCCCGTTCCATATGTAAACGATGCAGGCGTAGCGCAGCCGAATCAGGTTCGCCTTTTTCCATGGTGGAAGAGTGAATAGCCAAAAACAACAGTTAGAGGAGCATGACTAAGTGGATATTAATATGTTTCCTTCTGGCTGGAAAGTGTCATTGCACACGCGCTTGCAGGCGTTTCGCCGTCAGTTTCCCGAGGCGCACATTTATGCGTTGATCGATGGTGTTTTTGACGAGTCGTGTTATCCATTGCTTAAGCGCACGCAGTATCTGCGATATGAGGCGCTGTTTTCCGGTGCGCCAGGTGCGAATGAAGAAACTTTGTCCATCTCGCCGCTGCTTGTTGAATTTGACGATACAGCTCGTTTTACTTGGGAACGACTACTTGAAAAAACCAATGGTCATCCGGCGCTCAGCCTGATTGTCACGCCGGAGCCGTTGCAACAACTGGCTGCCCGTTTGGCATCATGGTGCATCGTCGATGCCGCAGACTATACGGTGGCGTTGTCGTTTGCCGATACCCGCATTTTGCCGCAGCTTTTCAATATATTGACGGCGCAGCAGTTGGGCCAGTTTTGCGGGCCGGCACACCATTGGCAATACGTCACGCGCAAAGCCGACTGGAGTGATTTGACCTTGCCTGGTGAAGCGCTACCGGCGGCGCTTGGTATATCGTTAAGTGAGCAGCAATGCGCTCAACTGATGCGGGCGGCGGAAGGCGACGGCATCTTGTTTCAAGTGCGCGCAACCAGTCCTCGCTTGCTGGAACCACATACTGCCGAACATGCCCATGCCCTGATCGAATATTGGCTGGGTTGTGCCGATCATGCGCGGCTCGAAACACCGCCAGATCGATTTGACGTATGCATATTTGGCCTCGAAAACCCAGGTCTGCAAACACGGCCGCAAATTGCGTCCTGGCTAGCAGAGCCTGCTAGGGCGCAAACACCCGATTCATTGTTTGAACTCTGGATGGCAGAGCAATCCTCTGCTGATGTGCCGACCTTATCAGTGGAGGCAAAGTCATGATTATCTTGTTCAGGCAGTGGCTGTGGCGAGGTATCTTGCTGGCCGCATGTTTGCCCGGCGTTGCTATGGCCGCGAGCATTCAGGCGCTGAATTATTCTTCGCGCGAAGTCAATTACATCGCGGTTGAAAATCCGGGCAATACCAACAGCGGCGGCGGTGGCGATGCGATCGATCCTTATGGCCAAGGCGGCACGATATGCTGTTTCAGCGTGCCGGAAAAATGGCATGCGGATTTGAAGGTCGTGGTGGTCTATCAGTTTTATCCAGCCCCGACCCTGCATCGCGAGACAGTCAGCATCCCGCCGTATCCGAATGGGAAGGCGGGCGATATCTGGCTGATCGTCTATGAAGATGGCAGCGTGGGGGCCGTCGTATCGCATTACGGACCAAGTCGGCCGGAATGGCCGGGGAAAATCAAGGGGTATCCGGTACCGACGAAGGAGTATCGGGATGAGCGTCGCAAGGATAAACTAAAGAGAGAGAGAAATACGCTCGATTTTTTGGAGAAAAGATTACTGCGTGACTTTGATACATTATCAGATGAAAAGATAAAAGAAAAAAAAGAAATTATTGAATTTCAAAAAAAAATTGTCCAGAGTTTAGAGGGAGATGTGAGATGACAGCTTTTTTAGCCGAAAACTATTCTGTTGATAAAACTGATCCATCTGACAAAGACCGTTTTTTTGACGGCGCTAATGAAATGGATGAAATTATAGAATTTATAAAGAAGCGTGAATGCCCACTTCCAGGTTTTCCTCCACCATGTGATGTCAATCTGTTTTTCGGTTTCTTCTTTGACGGCACCAACAATAATATGAAGCGGGATGTGCCGCTTCATTGTCACAGCAACGTGGCGCGCTTGTACCGTGCATTTCCCGGCGGTAAAGATACGCATGGCAGCGAGGCCTGGCCGGACTTGGAAACAAAATACCACAACAGTTACTTTCGCACCTATGTTCCCGGAGTGGGAACACGTTTCGACGAGGTTGGCGATACGGGCGAGGGATTTAGCGCTCTCACCAGCGACCGGGCGCGCGGCCTGGCCTTCGCTTACAAGGGAGAAAATCGCATCATCTGGGCATTGGTGGAGGCACTCAATAATGTGCACAGATATTATACGGATGCTCCCTTGGTGGATGACAAGACGTTTAAACAAGACTTCAATACGCTCAGTTTACCCAGTAAAGTGCGGCCTTCACAGGCGCTGGTGAACGCTTTTACGCAGGCCTTGCAAAAGTTGCACAGCAATTTGCGATCATTTGTGCCAACCGATGGGCCTGCGAAAAGCGTTAATAAAGGCAGGGTGCTCAATATCTTCGTGTCGATGTTCGGTTTCTCGCGTGGCGCGGCCGAAGCGCGCTCGTTTGCCAACTGGTTTATCTGGTTATGCAAGCTGGATGCGCAACTGACCGTTAGCAAAGGCGTCAAGGCTCGCCAGTTAAGTATGGGCACTATCGAGGTGACGTTTGACTTTATGGGCCTGTTCGATACCGTCGCTTCGGTTGGCTTGGCGGCTTCAGTGCCCCTCCCGAACAGGATGGTGGACGGACATGGTGGCTGGGCCGACACCGAAGTGTCGCTCAGAATACCCACATCACCGGGGCCAACCAAATGCCTGCATCTGGTGTCGGCGCATGAAGTACGCCGGTCTTTTCCCTTGGACTCCGTTGCTCACCTGGGCAATATTCCCCCTAATTGCACTGAAATTGTTTTCCCCGGTGTTCATTCGGACATCGGAGGCGGCTATTTACCGCAAGAACAAGGGCGCGGTACAGATCCAAGCGGAGGTGACTTGATGTCGCGCATTACCTTGGCCACGATGTACCGGGCGGCGCGCCTGGCTGGGGTGCCGCTGAAGCTGGAAGAGGCCAGTGAAGCGACGAAGCGGGCCTTTCGCATCGATCCGCGCACAATAGCCACCTTCAATGCCTATATCGGCTTTTGCCATGCGCAGCAAGGAGCTGAGCCATCATTGCGGCTACATAGGATTATGGAATTCCAGCACATGCTGTACATACAGTGGCGCAAGAAAATGCTTGGCAAGATGGGAGATTTGCCGAATGTCAAGAATTTGGCAGCCACCTATAAAAGCGGGAAATTCGATTTTACTGATCTCACGATGGCGGACAAGGAGTTGGAGGAAGAGGTTGCGAGCTTTGAAAAATGGCGCACCGATCAGCGCACGACTGGCAGTAGAGGGCGGCCCCGTAATCCCGAATGGGGACCTATCGCCGAATTTTGGGATAAGCCGGTACCACCCGCCGAAGTAAACAACTTTTTTGAACAGTTCGTGCATGACTCGCGTGCGTGGTTCAAACCGTTGGGGAAAGACATTCCTGACTTGTGGTACGCGCTGGAATTGCTTGTGGCTCAGGAAGAGCGAGCCCGTGAATGGGAGAACGGTCCGGAGGCAGACCCTGGGAAGCCCAATCCCTATAGTTTGAGCAAGAAGGAAAAAGAGCAATTGCTGCGATACAAAGCTGTCAAAGGTACCGAAAACGAAATGGATGCGATCGAGCCGGACAAGGGCGGACGCGAGAACAGACTTTTGGGAGGTGGTTATTTGCGTTTCCGGTCAATTTACATGGGATCGGATACCTTCAAGCCGTCAGGCGCTCAGTATGCGGGCATGCTGCCTGTTTTGCACAAGGAACAGCGCATTATCGCGATGGCCCATCATATATCTGCCGATGCCGTGGAGTCGCTGAAGATGGTGTAAGTCAAATGCCAATCCATTGAGCTACCCGTGCACTTGGGCGATAGCCGCACATTGCCGGCCTTGCTGGCAGCCTTGACTAACGCAGTCCGTGCATTTGCTGAGCCCGATCTATTTCATTCCGCCACCCCGGCTAAGGAGCTGCCCCAGCAGGGCTGGAGCCGGCAGGGGATCAGCCGGATCAGCCGATGAAAGAATCGAACTGCATGTCGAATTCCTGCAGCGCTTTCTGCGCATTCTGCATCTTCTTTCGGAATTCCGGTCCCCGTTGCAGGGCCAGGCCCACGGCCAGCACGTCGATCACGACCAGGTAGGCCAGGCGCGCGGAAATTGGGGTGTAGGGGTCGGTGTTGAAGACCAGGTCGATCGGGATCAGCACGGTCGCCAGGTCGGCCAGCGGCGTGCCCGATGGGGCCAGCACGACGACGTCGGCGCCGCCGCGGCGCGCCAGTTTCACGGAGCGGACCAGGGCGGGGCTGTTGCCGCGCTGCGAGATGGCCACCAGGCAGTCGCCGCCGCGCAGCAGGGCCGCGGCGATGCTGTGGATATTCGGATCGCTGTAGGCGACTGTCGGCACGCCCGAACGGAAGAACTTGTGCTGCGCGTCTGCCGCCACGATGCCCGACGTGCCCTGGCCATAGAATTCGATCTTGCTGGCGCGCGACAGGATGTCGAGCGCGCGCTGGATCGCTTCCGGATTCAGGTTGTTGCGCAGGTCGAGCAGGGTGTTGATCGAGCGGCTGCAGATTTTGTTCACCAGGTCGGCCGCCAGGTCATCCTGCGCCGGCTGCTCGTTCGCGCCGGGCATGGCCAGGGCCAAGCCCTGCGCCAGCTTCAGCTTGAATTCATGCCAGCCGTCATAGCCCAGGGTGCGGCAAAAGCGCACCACGGTCGGTTCCGACACCTGCGCGCTTTTCGCCAGCGCCGTGATGTTCTGGCTGACCGTCTGGTTAGGCTGGTCAAGCACGGCTAGCGCGACCTTTTTCTCCGACTTGGAGAGCGAATCGAGCTGGGTGCGGATGGAATCAAGCAGCATCAGGGTAGTTTTCTGGTAGGTGTTCAGGAGTGTGGGGATAATAGGTAAAGGGCCTGCCCATCTGCGGGCAGGCCCCTGTTTTGCCTGTTAATCCTCGGGTAATGCTTCTTCACGCCACTGCAAGCCATCGCGGCCGATCAGGGCGCTGGCGGCCGCGGGGCCCCAGGTGCCTGCCGTGTACGGAATCGGCGCGCTGTCGTTCTGTTCCCAGTTGTCGAGAATCGGCTCGACCCATTCCCAGGCCGCTTCCAGTTCGTCGCCGCGCATGAACAGGGTCAGCTGGCCGCGCAGCACGTCGAGCAGCAAACGCTCGTAGGCATCCATGCGCGGGGTCTTGAACGATTCGCGGAAATCGAGTTCCAGTTCCGCCGGTTTCAAGCGCATGCC
The DNA here is from genome assembly GCF_001758715.1 of Janthinobacterium sp. HH104. Classification (NCBI taxonomy): domain Bacteria; kingdom Pseudomonadati; phylum Pseudomonadota; class Betaproteobacteria; order Burkholderiales; family Oxalobacteraceae; genus Janthinobacterium; species Janthinobacterium sp. HH104. The sequence continues at coordinate 5,311 of NZ_LRIB01000035.1, forward strand.
GTCGCCCGGGGTTTTCGCCATCAGGTTCATGCGCAAGCCTTCGTCCGGCTGCAAACGGATCACCAGGCAGTTCGGCTGGAAGCTCGACGTGGGCTGGTTGAAGATCGAGTGCGGGATCTGCTTGAAGCGCACGACGATCTCGGCCAGGCTGTCGGCCATGCGCTTGCCTGTGCGCAGGTAGAACGGCACGCCGGCCCAGCGCCAGGTGTCGATTTCCGCCTTCAGGGCAACGAAGGTTTCGGTGCGCGAATGTTCCGGCGCATCCGGTTCGTCGCGGTAGCTCGGCACGGTGGCACCGTCGACGTGGCCGGCGCGGTACTGGCCGCGCACGATGTTTTGCGCCAGGGTGGTGGGCGTGAATTTTTTCAGCGAGCGCAGCACTTGCAGCTTTTCATCGCGCACGGCGTCCGGCGCGATCGAGGTCGGTGGTTCCATGGCGACGATGCACAGCAGTTGCAGCAAGTGGTTTTGCAGCATGTCGCGCAGCGCGCCCGAGGTGTCGTAGTAACCCATGCGGTTGCCCACGCCCAGCTTTTCGGCGATGGTGATCTGCACGTCGGAAATCCATTCGCGGCGCCACAGCGGTTCGAACAGGATATTGCCGAAGCGCAGGGCCAGCAAGTTCTGCACGGTTTCCTTGCCCAGGTAGTGGTCGATACGGTAGATCTGCGATTCCTGGAAGACCTTGCCCACTTCGGCATTGATCTGCTTGGCGCTGGCCAGGTCGCGGCCCAGCGGTTTTTCCAGCACCACGCGCGAATTCGGCGTCACCAGGCCGTTGTCTTCGAGGTTGTCGCAGATCAGCGCGAACAAATGCGGCGGCGTCGCCAGGTAGTACACGCGCGTCAGGTCGGCATCGCCGCGCAGCGCTTCGACCAGCGGCGCGTACGTGGCCGCATCGCTGGCGTTGAGCGACACATACACGATGCGCGCGCAGAATTTGCTCCAGGTGGCGGCATTCAGGGTGCTGGCCTTGATATGCGGGCGCGAGTTGGTTTCCACCATTTTCAGGAAGGCATCCTGGCCGCTGTCCTGGCGGCCCACACAGATGATGCGCGCCGTCGGCGGCAAATCGTTCGCGACGTCGCGCGCATACATTGCAGGCAACAACTTGCGCATTGCTAAATCGCCGCTGCCGCCAAACAGGACCAGGTCAAAATCGGTAAGTGCCATAAGTGAGTGTCGTCGCAAAAGTAAAAGGGCCGGAGCGGGGAGGAAGCCGACCGGAAGTGCCAGTCTGTCGCTACTATAATCGGTGGTGTAAATTTACTACGTAGAACAGGCAATTGCAAGAAATTTTACTACATTCCAACGGCTGCCGTCGCCATTTTGCCCTGTATGCCTGCCAGCGGTGCCGGCATGGCCATTATATGCCGTTCGCTGGCCTTGGTAGGCTATCGCGATTTGCACGCGGCGTTTCAAAGTAACCATGGTTGCCAGGGAAATTTCTAGTTCTCTACGTCATCATTTGCGCTGTAGCAACAGGCAAAGCAAGAAATGCTGTCAGGATCGCCGTTGGCAGCGTAAAGTAGCTTTGGAGAAAGTAAAAAACCGTATAATTCAAGCTCGAATCGATAGCAACTATTGGTTGTAAGAAATTGTACGATACACACTGCACCGCTAGCGCCGGCCATGCCCCGAACCCGCCATCCGACGTCCATGCGACGTGCAGTCCGCACTGTCCGCAGCATCAGGGGCAGGCGACTTAACTTTACAAGACGGCTCAAGGGGACACAATGAATTCAATGCAGCAAGATGTCGATGAACGCACCAGCCTGACAGGCAATAACAAATTCGAACTGTTCCTGTTCAAGCTCGGCACCAGTGATCACTCGACCAGCCGCGAACTGTTCGGCATCAATGTGTTCAAAGTCCGTGAAATCATGGAAATGCCTGCCATCACGGCGGTGGCCGGTTCGCACCCGCACATGCTGGGCGTGGTCAATATCCGTGGCCAGATCGTGCCCGTGATCGACTTGCCGATGGCGGTCGGCTGCAAGAGCAGCGGCTTGAAGATACTGATGGTGACCGAATTTGCCCGCTCGACACAGGCGTTTGCCGTGGAAGAGGTCGATGAAATCGTGCGCCTGGAATGGAACCAGGTGCTGTCGGCCGAGTCGAGCGTCGGTGGCGGCCTCGTCACCAGTATCGCGCGCCTCGATGGTGACACGGACAAGACGCGTCTGGCGCAAGTGCTGGACGTGGAGCAAATCCTGCGCAACGTGCTGCCGTCGGGCGACCCGGACGTGGACGAGAACAGCATCGGCCCGCAAGTGCGCTTGCCGGCCGGCGCCGTGATCCTTGCGGCCGACGATTCCTCGCTGGCCCGCTCGCTGATCGAAAAAGGCCTCGAAGCGATGGGCGTGCCTTTCATCATGACCAAGACGGGCAAGGAAGCGTGGGAACGCCTGCAGGCCATCTCGGCCCAGGCGGCCACGGAAGGCAAGACGGCGAAAGACAAGGTCGCGCTGGTGCTGACCGACCTGGAAATGCCGGAAATGGATGGCTTTACCTTGACGCGCAACATCAAGAACGATGGCCGTTTCTCCAACATCCCCGTGGTGATCCACTCGTCGCTGACGGGCTCGACCAACGAAGACCACGTCAAGGGCGTGGGCGCCGATGGCTATGTGGCGAAGTTTGTGGCGGCTGAACTGGCCGAGACGATACGCAAGGTATTGTCGCGGTAATCCGGCGCGGCCATGGTCAACACTGTTGTCGGATTACGCGGGCCTTCGTCCCGCTAATCCGACCTACGCCGTTGCGCAAGAAAAAGCGCCGGACCCTTGCGGGTGCCGGCGCTTTTTCTTGCTGGCAAACGATTACGGCTGGTCCGCCACGCCTCTGGGCACGTGGCAGTCCGGTAGGTCGGATTAGCGCAGCGAAGCTGCGCGTAATCCGACGCCGTCACGGTCAACAATGGTGTCGGATTACGCCTGGTAAGCTGTTTCCGGCTGGCCCGCCACGTCCACGCGCACGGACAGCACGTGGCCCGTCAACGGGTAGTCGGCGATTTCGGCGGCGGAGCGGTTGTGGCTGGCGCTGGTGATGTACAGGGTGCGCAGGTCGGGGCCGCCGAACGTCACCATGGTGGGGCAGCGCACGGGCACGGTGATTTCGCCCAGCAGATGGCCGTCGGGGGCGAAGCGCAAGATCTTGCCGCCTTCAAACATGGCCGACCAGTAATTGCCTTCGCTGTCGACGGCCGCGCCATCGGGGCGCCCGCCGTAATCAAACGCTTTCTTGTCCGTGGAGAAACGCTGAAACGGTTGTGGCGCGGAAATGGCACCCGTGGCCGCATCGAAATCGAAGCGGTCGATGCGGTGCGTGGTGGTATCCGAGTGGTACATGGTGCGCTTGTCCGGGCTGAAGCCCAGGCCGTTCGACACGGTCATGCCGCCCGACCAGACCTTGCGTACTTGTCCCTTGTCCAGCACGAACATTTCCGCCGCGTCGGCGCTGCGCGGCTCGAAAATCGTGCCGACCCAGAAGCGGCCTGCCGGATCGACCTTGCCATCGTTGAAGCGCGTGGTGCTCATGTCGAACGGCGCCGGGGCGATTTCCGCCAGGCTGCCCGTCTTCGTGTCGAGGTGGGCAAAGCCGCTGCGCAAGGCCACGATCAGGCCGCCGCCCGCATTGATGGCCAGCGCCGACGGTTCCGTCGGCATGCTCCATTGGTCATGCTTGCCGCTGGCCGGGTGCAAGCGGTGCACGGCGCGGCCATCGATATCGACCCAGTACAGGGCCGCTTCCTTGCCATGCCAGAGCGGGCATTCGCCCACTTGCATGGGCTTGTCGCTCACTACTTTGATTTCGTAAATATTCATAAACCTCAATTAAGTTAGTACGCCGCTTTGGCGGCTTTCGCCAAGGCAATCAAGCCATTGGTCGAGCTGTCGTGGTGGTCGGGACGGGCTTCGCCCGTCAGTTCGGCCTGGATTTTCTTGGCCAGCACCTTGCCCAGTTCCACGCCCCACTGGTCGAAACTGTTGACGTTCCACAAGACGCCCTGCACGAAGGTCTTGTGTTCGTACAACGCGATCAGGGCGCCCAGGGTGGTCGGGGTCAGCTGGTCCATCAGGATGGTGTTGCTGGGGCGGTTGCCTGGGAAAGTCTTGTGCGGCACCAGCGCTTCGATCTCGCTTTCCGGCAAGCCTTGCGCCTGCAGATCAAGACGTACTTCATCGCCCGTCTTGCCCGTCATGAAGGCTTCCGACTGGGCGAAGCAGTTGGCGAGCAGGGCGTCGTGGTGGCCCGGCAAGTCGTGCGTGGCGCGCAGGGCGGCGATGAAATCGATCGGCGTGATGTCCGTGCCCTGGTGCAGCAGCTGGAAATACGCATGCTGCGCATTCGTTCCGCAATCGCCCCAGATGACGGGGCCGGTCGGCACGCCGACGGGCACGCCATCCTTGGTGACGCGCTTGCCGTTGCTTTCCATGTCCAGCTGTTGCAGATAGGCGGCAAAGCGGCTCAAGTCCTGGTGATACGGCGCGATGGAGACGGAGCCGCAGTCGAGGAACTGGCGGTTCCAGAAACCGACCATGGCCAGCACGACGGGCATGTTCTGTTCCAGCGGGGCCTGGCGGAAATGCTGGTCCATCGCATGTGCGCCGGCGAGGAAATCGCTGAAGTATTCGAAGCCGACGGACAGGGCCACGGCCAGGCCGATCGACGACCAGACGGAGTAGCGGCCGCCGACCCAGTCCCAGAACGGGAACATATTGTCTGGCGAAATGCCGAAGTCGACGATGGCTTGCGTGTTGGTCGAGACGGCCACAAAATGCTGGGCCAGATCCTTTTCTTCGCCTTCGAGCAGGAACCAGGCGCGCGCCGTGTTGGCGTTGAGCATGGTTTCAGCCGTAACAAAAGTTTTCGAAGCCACGATGAACAGCGTCGTTTCCGGATCGACCTTGGACAAGGTCGCTTCCATGTCGTGACCGTCGACGTTGGAAACAAAGTGCATTTCCAGGCCCGGGTTGGCGTAGGAGCGCAGGGCCAGGCACGCCATTTTCGGGCCCAGGTCCGAGCCGCCGATACCGATGTTGACGATGTCGCAAATCGGCTTGCCCGTGTAGCCGAGCCAGCTGCCATTGCGCACCTTGTCTGTAAATGCCTTGACGCGTTGCAGCACATCTTGCACGTCGGCATCGATATCCTGGCCATCAACGACCAGCTTGGTGCCGCGCGGCGCGCGCAAAGCCGTATGCAGAACGGCCCGATGTTCGGTAAGATTGATTTTCTCGCCAGTGAACATGGCTTCGCGCTGCGCTTCCACGCCGCGCTCGCGGGCCAGGTCCATCAGCAGGCCCATGGCGGTGGCGTCGACACGGTTCTTCGAGTAATCGAGCAGCAGGCCGGCCGCATCGACGGTCATGCTGGAAAAGCGGGCGGGGTCGGCCGCGAACAGCTGGCGCAGATGCACTTCGCGCAGGCTGGCGCTATGCGCTTGCAGGGACTGGAAACTGGCGGTGGCGGTGATGGCAGGAGTAGGTGCTGGCTGGCGCATGGCGGTCGGCTTGGGTGCTTGTCTCGGTTGAAAGGAGCGCGGCGCGTTCGTCGTGGCGAACAGCGGATCCGGCATTGGTATGAGAATAATACATCAGAAAAACGTAATTTCACTACAGTTTGTGACGCGAAGCGGATTTTGTTGTGCTTTTTTTAGCGATCGCGCCCATGACATATAAGAGCCATATTGGCCGGTACGGCTATGCGATATTTGCCGGGTTTGCCTTGATATGCCGCAATCTGTCGCTTATTTGTGTTGCTGGCCCATGCAAGAGCGCTTCTTCTTCACCATTTTGTAGTAAAATTTCACGAAATACTCATTTTTAAGGAAATCCATATGGCGCTGCATCCAGTAGTCGAATCCGTAACAGCGCGCATCATCGCGCGCAGCCGGCCATCGCGCGGCGCCTACCTGGCGCATCTGGATGCGGCCCGCATCCAGGGCGTGCAGCGCGGCGCCCTGTCGTGCACCAACCTGGCGCACGGCTTTGCCGCCTTTCCCGCCAACGACAAGCTGTCGCTGAAGGAATACAAGAAGCCGTCCGTGGCCATCGTGTCCTCGTACAACGACATGCTGTCGGCGCACCAGCCTTTCGAAGGCTTCCCGCAGATCATCAAGCAAGCCGTGCGCGAAGTGGGCGCCGTCGCCCAGTTCGCCGGTGGCGTGCCCGCCATGTGCGATGGCGTGACGCAAGGCCAGCCGGGCATGGAACTGTCGCTGTTCTCGCGCGACACCATCGCCATGTCGACGGCCGTGGCGCTGTCGCACAATATGTTCGACGCCGCCCTGTACCTGGGCGTGTGCGACAAGATCGTGCCGGGCCTGTTGATCGGCGCGCTGCACTTCGGCCACTTGCCGGCCGTATTCGTGCCGGCCGGCCCGATGACGTCGGGCCTGTCGAACAAGGAAAAAGCCCAGGTGCGCCAGTTGTATGCGCAAGGCAAGGCCACGCGTGAAGACTTGCTCGAAGGCGAATCGAAAGCCTACCACGGCGCCGGCACCTGTACCTTCTACGGCACGGCGAACAGCAACCAGATGCTGATGGAAGTAATGGGCCTGCACATGCCGGGCGCCGCCTTCATCACGCCGAACACGCCGCTGCGCGATGCGCTGACTGTGGCCGCCTCCCAGCGCGCCGCCGCCATCACGGCGCAAAGCGCCAGCTATTTGCCCGTCGGCCATATCGTCGACGAAAAATGTATCGTCAACGCCGTCGTGGGCTTGCTGGCCACGGGCGGCTCGACCAACCACACCCTGCACCTGGTGGCGATTGCCAAGGCGGCCGGCATCGTCATCGACTGGAACGATTTCAACGAGCTGTCGGCCATCGTGCCGATGCTCACGCGCATCTACCCGAACGGCGACGCCGACGTGAACCATTTCCACGCGGCCGGCGGCACCGGTTACCTGATCCGCGAATTGCTGGACGCGGGCTTGCTGCACGAAGACGTCAACACCATCCTGGGCCACGGCTTGCGCGCGCACTGCATGGAGCCGTTCCTCGGCGAAGACGGCAAGGTCTTCTGGAAAGATGCACCGGCCACCAGCGCCGATGAAAACGTGCTGCGCCCCGCCTCGAATCCGTTCGCACCGGACGGCGGCATGGTCCTGGTCGCAGGTAACCTGGGCCGCGCCGTGATGAAGGTCTCGGCCGTCAAGCCGCAGCACCGCACGGTCGAAGCGCCGGCGCTCGTGTTCAATTCGCAGGAAGATTTCATGGCCGCCTACAAGGCGGGCACCCTGGACCGCGACTTTGTCGCCGTGCTGCGCTTCCAGGGCCCGCGCGCCAACGGCATGCCGGAACTGCATGCGCTGACGCCTGCGCTGGCCAACCTGCAGGATGCGGGACGCCACGTGGCGCTGGTCACCGATGGCCGCATGTCGGGCGCGTCGGGCAAGGTGCCGGCCGCCATCCACGTGTCGCCTGAAATTCTCGCCGGCGGCCCGCTGGGCCTCGTGCGCGACGGCGACATCATCCGTCTCGACGCCTTTACCGGCGTGCTCGAGGCGCTGGTGCCGGCCGACGTCTGGCACGCGCGTTCGCTGGTCACGGCCGACCTGTCGCCGAACCACATCGGCATGGGCCGCGAGCTGTTTTCCATGTTCCGTTCCACCGTCAGCGCGGCGGAAGAAGGTGCAACCACCTTCGGCCTGCCGTCGCCGATTCCCACCACCGTCGCCTTGCACGACGCCGACAATGTCGGTGACACCGTACCGGGTTCCGATGAAGACTTTTTGGCTAGGAAATAAGAGATGACCATGACACTACTGGAAATTATGCGCACATCGAGCGTGATCCCCGTGATTGCGATCGACGATCCTGAACACGCCGTACCGCTGGCGCGCGCGCTGGTGGCGGGCGGCATCCGCGTGCTGGAAGTAACCTTGCGCACCAAGCACGGCCTGGAAGCGATCCGCGCCATGTCGGAAGTACCGGGCGCCATCGTCGGCGTGGGTACCTTGACCCGTCCCGAGGAATTCGTGCAAGCGCGCGATGCGGGCGCCGTCTTCGGCGTGTCGCCAGGCCTGACGTCGGCCCTGGTGGCGGCGGCCAAAAGCAGCGGCTTGCCCTTGCTGCCAGGCGTGATGACGCCGGGCGAAGTGATGGCGGCGCGTGAAAACGGCTTCCAGCAGCTAAAACTGTTCCCGGCCGTGCCAGCCGGCGGCATCGGCATGCTCAACGCCATCTACGGCCCGCTGCCGGACGTGACGTTCTGCCCGACCGGTGGTATTTCGCAAGAGACGGCGTCGCAGTTCCTGGCGCTGAAAAACGTCGCCTGCGTGGGCGGCTCCTGGCTGACACCGAAAGACGCGATCGCGGCCGGCAACTGGGACCGCATCACGGAAATCGCCAAAGCTGCCAGCGGCTTACGTTCGGTTTAATCGGTACCTGTGCGGCAAGCTCTCATGCTTGCCGCTTCTTTCTTCTGACGGAGTGCCATGCGCGTCTTGCGCCGCCCCCTCACCATCGGCGAAACCGCCATGGCCCGCAGCGTCTTCCAGGGCGCCATCGACTACGCGCGCGTGCGCGTCGTGCGCGGCTCCTTTCTACCGTTCGGCTTGCAGGACCAGAACACGGCGATGACGCCGCGCGGCAGCCTGCACTTCATGCCGGCCCAGTACCGCGACGATTTTTCCCGCGAAGGCAATGGCGGCAAGCTGTTCTTCATCCACGAAATGGTGCACGTGTGGCAGTACCAGCTTGGCTACAGCGTGCTGCTGCATGGCGTGCTGCTGGCGCTGCGCGGCGGCTACATCGGCCAACGCGCCTACCGCTACGATGCGCAAACGGGCGGCGTCCTGTCCGACTTCAACATGGAGCAGCAGGGCGACATCATCGCCCATTACTTCGGCGCGCGCCAGCTGGGCATTCCCGCCTACGTGGCGACGCTGCCGCAGCTGCAGGATATCCTGCAAGGCTTCCTGATCAACCCCGCCGACCGGCGCCTGCTGCCGCGCTGATTTCACCGTTACTGCGCCAGGTTAGACGCCAGGCGCACGTCCGGCGCGCGCAGGCTGGCTGCCGCATCCTTGCCCAGCAAGATACGCAGGTCGGCGCCCGCGCCGATGCCGCTGTCGTCCGCCGCCTGCACCTGCGGCATGCCGCCCAAGGCCAGGGCCAGGGCGGCTGCCGCCTGCGCATGACCGGAGCGGTAGACGATGCTGCTGGCCTGGACGCCGTACGGCCGCTGGTTGCCCAGCCGCAGCACGCTGATGCCCATGCCGCCCAGCATGCCGCGCATGCGCGCTGCCATCCCCGTTGCGCCATTGCCGTTGATGACTTTCAGCCGTGGCAGGGCTGCCACCGGTGCCACCGGCTTTGCCGGGGCTGGCAATGCGGCGTGCGCCGCCACGGGCGCGTCGCGCCAGCTCAGCGTGAAGATATTCGGCTGCGATTGCGTCAGCTGCAGGCGGCTGGCCGGCGCCGCTGGCGTTGGCGCCGGGGCCAGGTCGGGCGCGATGGCCTCAGCGGTGGCATCGACCGTGACTATGCTGCGCGCCAGCGCCGCGATGGTGAGATCCAGATTGGCGCGCGCCGGCTGCTGGCCGTTGTCGAGCTGCAGCGACTGGCGCAGCACGGTGGCCGCCTGCGCGTAATCGCCCTGCAGGTACAGCACGTAGCCGAGATTGTTGTAGGTCCTGGCCGTCGGCGCTTCGCTGCTCAGCGCCTGCAGCATGCTGCGCGCCGTTTCCAGCTGGCCCAGCTGCGCGTGCAGCACGGCGGCGCCATTGCGCGCGTCGGCCGAGTCGGGCGTGAGCAGCAGGGCTTCGCTGTACGCTGCCATCGCCGCGCGCGGGTCGCCCAGTTCCTGCATGCGCTTGCCCAGCTTGCAGAAAGCGGCGCTGCGGGTGGCGGGGCTGTCGTCGATGCGCGCCTGGGGCGGCGCAGCATGGTTGCTCTGAGTGGCCGGGCCGGGCAGGTGGCCGCAGGCGGGCAGCAGGCCGGCGCAGGCGAACATGAGCATCAGGGTGGTGTGCTGTGACATGGCGGTTCTCCGGTCAGCTGCCGCTGCCCATGCTGGGCAGGAGCACGCGGTAGATTTGCAGGAAGGCTGGTCCCATCAGGACGACCAGCAGCGAAGGGAAGATGAAAAAGATCAGCGGGAACAGCAGCTTGAGGGCGATCTTCGCCGCTTCTTCCTCGGCCAGCTGGCGGCGCTTGGTGCGCAGCTGGTCCGACTGCACGCGCAGCGAGGCGGCGATGCTGGTGCCGAAGCGCTCGGCCTGGATCAGCATGGCCACCAGCGCGTCGACATCCTCGACCCCCGTGCGCAGGGCCAGGTTGCGCAGCGCCCGCTCCTTGGTGTTGCCGGCGCGCAGTTCCAGCATCACCAAGTGCAATTCCTCGGCCAGCACGGCGCTTTTCAGGGCGATCTCGGCCGCCACCCTGGCCAGTGCCGCATCCATGGCCAGGCCCGCTTCCACGCACACCGTCATCAAGTCGAGCGCATCGGGAAAGCTTTCGAAGATGTCGCGCTGGCGCCGCTTGATCATTTGCGCCAGCACGATATTGGGCAGGTAGTAGCCGATGGCGGCCACGATCAGCAGCCAGAACAAGAGAGCTTTGCCCGCCATCTGGCTGCCTGACGCGCTCAGTCCCAGGAATAGCAGCAGGGGCAGGCCGATGGCCAGCATGGTCTTGGCGGAAAAGAACAGGATGGGCGCGGACGCCTGGCGCAGGCCGGCATTCATGAAGCGCCGGCGCATCACGGAGCCTTCCCAGCCTTGGTCGGGCAGCGACAGTTTGGCCAGCGGGCCGCTCAGGCGCACCATGCGCGCCAGCCAGGGGCTGGGCGCGGAGGCGCCAGGCGCGGCCGCGCTCTTGCCGGTGGCGTTGTCCATGCGCTGGCGCAAGGGATCGGGGGCAAAGCTGCGCATGGCCACCAGCACCGTGCCGAAGACGGCGATGAAGAGCAGGGCGAGAAAGGCGAAATGGACGGGATTCATGAGGATTCTCCTTGCGGGCTCAGACACGGATGCGGATGATATTGCGCATGACCAGGATGCCGCACACCATCATCACCAGTGCGCCGACGAGCATCTTGCGTCCGCCCGGATCGACGAACAGCATTTCCAGGAATTGCGGATTGGTCAGCTGGATCATGGCCGCCGCGCCGAAGGGCAGCAGCGACAAAATCCAGGCCGACAGCTTGCCTTCGGCCGACAGCACGCGCACCTGTCCCAGCAGCTTGATGCGCTCGCGGATGATGCGGCTGATGCTGTCGAGCAGCTCGGCCAGGTTGCCGCCCGTTTCGCGCTGGATCAGCACGGCGATGACGAAGTAGCGCAAGTCCGTGCTGGGCACGCGCGTGGCCAGGTTCATCAGCGCGTCCTGCATGGCGATGCCGAAATTGACTTCATCGAAGGTGGCGCGAAATTCTACGGCCAGCGGCGCGTTCATTTCATCGCCGACCATCTTCAGGGCCGTGGGGAAGGCGTGGCCGGCGCGCAGGGCGCGCGCCATCAGGTCGAGCGCATCGGGCAATTGCTGTTCGATGCGCTGCAGGCGCTTGGCCTTGGCGCGCAAGACCACCAGCAGCGGCAGCAGGGCCGCGCCGGCCACCAGCGGCAGGAGCAGCAGCCACGGCACGCTGAAGTAGCTGAGCAGCAAAAACGCGGCGCCGGCCGAGGCCAGCATCACGCCGGCGAAGCTGGCCACGCTCCAGGTCATGCCCGACTGTTCCAGCAGGCGGTCGAGTGCATGCACGCGGGGCACGCTGAGCAGCACGCGCTGCAGGGACGGTGTGTCGCTCAGCAGGCGTTTCTTGATCATCGAGCTGCCCGCGTCGCCATGCGCGCCGGCCGACATGATGCGCAGGCGGCGCGCGACCCTTTCCGCTTCCGGGCCGCGCGAGGTATTCCACGCCAGGTACACGCCCTCGATCAGCAGTACCACGGCGATGAAGGTGAGGATGGCGAATACGTAATAGAGATAGTCCATGATGCTCCCCTTAATGGTACTGGCGGGCGGGATCGAACAGGGTTTCCGGCAGGCTGATGCCGAAGGCGCGCAGGCGTTCCAGGAAGCGCGGCCGCACGCCGCTGGCATGGAAATGGCCCTGCACCGTGCCGTCCTCGCCGATGCCCGTCTGGCGGAAGGTGAAGATTTCCTGCATGGTGATCATCTCGCCCTCCATGCCCGTGATTTCCTGGATCGACGTGACCTTGCGCTTGCCGTCCGTCAGGCGCGACACCTGCACCACCACGCTGATGGCCGAACTGATCTGCTGGCGCATGGCTTTCACGGGCAGGGCCGCGGAAGCCATGCTGATCATGTTTTCCAGCCGCGTCAGCGCGTCGCGCGGAGTGTTCGCGTGAATGGTGGCCATCGAGCCTTCATGACCCGTGTTCATGGCGCCCAGCATGTCGAGCGCCTCGGCGCCGCGCACCTCGCCCAGGATGATGCGGTCGGGGCGCATGCGCAGCGCGTTGCGCACCAGCGCCCGCTGCGTCACTTCGCCCTTGCCCTCGATATTCGGCGGGCGCGTTTCCAGGCGCACCACGTGCGGTTGCTGCATCTGCAGTTCGGCCGCGTCCTCGATGGTGACGATGCGCTCGGCCGTGCTGATGAAGCCGGAAATCGCATTGAGCATCGTGGTCTTGCCGCTGCCCGTGCCGCCCGAGATCAGGATGTTGACCTTGGCCTTGCCCAGCGCCTGCAGGGTGGTGCTCATTTCTTCCGTCAGGCTGTGCTTGAGCAGCAGGTCGGCCAGGCGCAGGGGCTGGGCCGAGAAGCGGCGGATCGACATCACGGGGCCGTCGATGGCCAGCGGCGGGATGATGGCGTTGACGCGCGAGCCGTCGGGCAGGCGCGCATCGACCATGGGGCTCGACTCGTCGATGCGCCGGCCCACGCGCGAGACGATCTTGTCGATGATTTTCATCAAATGCGCATCGTCGGTGAAGCAGACGTCGCTCAGCTCCAGGCGGCCATGGCGCTCGACATACACCTGGCGGTAGGTGTTGACGAGGATATCGGACACGCCGGGATCTGCCAGCAGCGGTTCGAGCGGGCCGAAGCCGAGCACCTCGTCCTGGATGTCGCGGATCAGCGAGCGCCGTTCCAGCTCGTTGATCACCACATTGTCTTCCGTGAGCACGTCGCTGACGAGGATTTTCAGCTCTTCGCGGATCTGCTCGCGCGACAGGCGCTGCATGCCTTCCAGGTCGACGCGGTCGAGCAGCGCCTGGTGGGTGCGGTGCTTGAGCTGCTGGTAGCTCTGGCTCGATGCGCCCTGGTGCGCGGCATCGTCATTCAGGCTGGCGTCGTCCTGGGCATAGCCCAGGCGGTCCCGCAGGGTGAGTTTTTCGACAGTCATGATCGGTCTCCGGTAAATGTAGGGGGATCAAGCGCGCGCCAGCAGCCGCGAAACCCAGCCTTGCGCGGCGGGCGGGGTTTCGCCGGCCATGCTGGCGGCCAGCTCCTGCAGGGCGCGCGAAACGGCGTTGTGCGGCGTCAGCTTGAGGATGGGCACGCCCTGGCTGACGGAGGCCGCCACCGCTTCGTAGTGGTTGGGGATGGATTTGTAGACGTGCTTGCCATATGCCGCTTCCAGGTCGGCCACGCGGATGCTGTCGCTGCTCGCATAGCGGTTCAGGATCAGGCGGATCTTGTCTTCGCGGTAGCCGAGGCCGCGGAACACGTCGAGCAGGCGTTTGCCGTCGCGCACATACGGCAACGTTGCCTGCAGCACGGGGAAAATCAGGTCGGCCCGGTCCAGCGCGCGCACGCTGACAGGGTCGAGGCCGCGTCCCACGTCGAGCAGGATGTAGTCGTACTGGCTGCGCGCCAGGGTCAGCAAGCGGTCGATATGGTCGGCTTCGACGTCGGCCGCGTGGGCCGGGTCGTCGGCGGCGGCCAGCACGCTGTAGGCGGGCGTGATCTGGATCATGCTGGCGCTCAGCAGCGAAGCGTCGAGGCGCACGATCTGCTGCGACAGCTGCGACAGGGTGGTGGCCGGCTTGTGGTCCGAGACGAACAGGGCGGCGTCGCCGAACTGCAGGTTCAGGTCGAACAGCGCCACCTTGCGCTGTTCGCCGGCGGCCAGCGCGTAGCCGAGGTTGGCGGCGATGAAGGTGGCGCCGCTGCCGCCCTTGCACGAGACAAAGGCCAGCACCTGGCCCTTGCGCGTGACCTGCTTCTGCAGTTTTTCCTCGATGCGGCGCAAGGCGGCGCACAGGGCCGCGTCGTCGTCCGGCTGCAGCACTTCGCGCACGCCGGCGCGCATCGAGCGCAGCAGGAATTGCGGACTTTGCTGCGGGCATTGCACGATGATGGCCAGGCTCGGATGGCGTCCGCCCAGCAGCTCGAGCTGTTCCAGCTCCGCCTCGCCCGTCTGCTCCTGCTCCAGCAGCAGCAAGTCCGGCGTGACGCCGTTGTCGAATACATCGGGTATGCTCGCCAGCAGGGTCACGCGGTCGGCCGTGCTGCGTTCGCGCAGCAAGCGGGTCAGCCGTTTGAGCTGGGCTTCACTCTTCGAGACGATGACGATATTCACTTGGTACTCCCCGGTAAAAGTGTTCGGTAAAGGCGTTCAGTTGATCTGGAAGCCCAGGCTTTCGGCGTGCATGACCACCACCGAGGCTGGTACGGCAATATTGAGAAAACCGAACAGGCTGACCATCGGCGTGTAGCTGACGTTGTCGATCGAGACGCGCACGCTGTCGATGCAGCTGGCCGTGCGCGTGATGTCGCCGCAGGCCGACAGGTTGTCGCCCGGGTCCGTCGGCGGCAAGGTCACTTCGGCGCCGCTCTTGTTCAGGTAGCGGATGGTGATGTTGGCGGCCGTCAGTTCCGGCGCGGCCGGCAGTGCCGTGCCGCCGAACAGGGCCAGGGTCTTGATGGCGTCGGTCTCGTCGACCCAGCGCACCACGGCTTCGCGCGCGGCGCGGCGGCTCACTTCCTGCACCGTGTTGTACAGGTACAGCATGCGGCCAAATTCGAGGATGCCGAACAGCAGGGTGAAAAACAGCAGCGACACCAGGGCGAATTCGACGGCGGCGGCGCCGCGCTGGCGCCCGGCTGGAGGAGAAGATGAAAGGCGATGGCGCATGGCGTTCTCCTTACAGCATGTAGCGCATGGTGGTGCGCGGCGAGAGCGGCGTGGCATAGCTGCTGGCCGCGCCGATCACGAAGGGCAGGTACTGGCCCACGGACAGCGTGTAGTTGACGACTTCGACACGGATGCCGCCCGGCGCCGTGCCATCGTTGCAGTTGCTGTCGTTGAACGCCGCGTCCAGGCAGGTGACCGTCACGTTGGCCGTGGTGAAGTCGCTGATGCCGGCGCTGAGGGCCGCATCGACCACGGTCTGTCTGGCCGCCGGCACGCCCTGCGAGGCGATGCCGGCCTTGGCCTTGACGGACATGTTGCGCGCCGCGTCGCGCGTGGCCTTGGTCAGCGCGTCGTAGTACCAGAAGGCGCGGCCGAAGCCGAAGATGCCTGCCAGCAGGGTGATCAGCAGGGCCAGCACGATGCCGAATTCGACGGCGGCGCCGCCGCGCTGCCTGAGGGGGGAGTGGTGGATGCGCATGGCCGCCTCACTTGTAGAGTTTGATTTCGGAATTCGGCACGGGCTCGATCAGGCCCGCGAATTCGACGTCGAGGCGCTTGGTGCCTCCGCTGAAATCGGCCTTCATCGTCATGAAGAATTTGCCGATGCCCACCGCGTTCATGGTGCCGCACGAAGCGGGCCCCACGGGCGCCGTACGGCAGTCGACCAGCACCACGTTGAGGATGCGCCGGTTGCGCTGGCCCGGATGGGCCGGCGAAGGCGCCTGGAACGTGGGCCCGCTGGTCTGGTTGTACGGCGAAGGCGGCGTACTGGCAGGAAAGCCTGCGCCGGCGCTGACGGGGTAGCTGGCCGTGTCGAAGTAATTCGCCTTGGCCGTGCTGTACATGGGGTTGGCGTTGCCGTCCGCGACGCTGTAGGCCGTGCCGGCCTTGGCCGGGGTGGCGCCATTGCTTTGGTAGGCGGGGCCGTAGGACCACAGCACGCCGTAGCCGGAGAACTGGGCGAACGTGGCCGATGGCGCGGGAACCGTGCCGGCCGACGGCAGCTGGTAATTCGGCTTGTTGCCGGCCAGGCTGACGGGCTGCTGGCTGGGCAGGGTGCTGGCGCCCGGTTCCATCCAGCTGGCGGGCGGCGAGCTGGCGGCGGTGGCGGCGCAGGGCGACGCGGCACCCACGCACGGATATTCCTTGATGTTGGTGTCGGGCGGCGCCGTCGCGGGGTCGCACACGGACGGGCCGCCGTAATCGTCGAAGCGCGAATTGAGCGAGGCGGCCAGCGACGCCGTCAGCCCTGTGTTCGTGTAGACCTGGCCCGTGCCGCTGGTGATGACGGCGCTGCTGCCCGTGCACATGAATGGCGCGGTGGAGGCGGCGCTCGAATGCGAGGCGCTGCAGGTGCCGGGCGGCGCGTCGACGGGGTTGATCAGATAGGGATCGGACGGGCCGCCCAGCGGATTGAGGCCGAACAGGTTGTAGGTGACGCCGCGGCGGAAGCCGAATTCCAGCAGTTCCGTCAGGCCCGTGCCGGCCGGCGCGGCCGGATACGTGTATTGCGCCGTCTTGTTGGCCGGATCGACGGCGCACACGCCGATCGGCGTGACGTCGTTGACGAAGCGGCCCGCCACGGCCACGCCCGAGGTGCTGGTGCTGGCGATGCCGGCGATGCCCATCAGGTAGGTGGCGAAGGTCTTGCTGCCCGTGTCGACGCGGATGAAGGTCTGGCCCTGGGGGCTGGTGCGGGCGCTGGCGCCGGACGACCAGGGACCGTCCGGGCTGGGGCCGAACTCGATGTTGGCGGCCGTGATGGTCAGCGCCGTGGAAAAGTCGTAGCGGTTCTTTTGCGCGATGGCGATGGCCTTGGCCTGCGCGTTGTCGATGCCGTCCGCGCTTTGATTGAGTTCCACGGCGCCGGCCAGGGCGGCGCTGTCGGCGCCGTTCTGCAGTTCCGCCTTGGCGATGTACAGGTGGCCCAGGTCCAGCACCAGGCCGCCCATGGCAAACAGCACCACCAGGGTCAGCCCCAGCACGATGGCGATCGCGCCCTGCTGCTTGTCGTGCCTGCGAAATGCGGTGTTCATGGCTGTCTCCTGGTGGCCTGGGGGAAGTGCATCGCGGGACCGGCGCCTACTGGCGTCCGCCCACGCCGATGGTGAAGACATTCGGTTGCGGTTCCGGCGCCGCGAACGATTTCTGGTAGCGCTGGTAGGCGCTGACGCCGGCCTTGCCGTCGATGCCGCTGACCGGGTTGGCATTGCGGTAGGCGTCCGGATACATGATCTGCTGCGCCTTGAGCAGGGCCACCGATTCGCCGAAGTGCGAATCGAGCACGGGCGTGGTGGTGGCGGCGCAGCCGGCCAGCAGGACCAGCAGCGACAGCAGGGTGGCGCAAGGCAGGCGATGTGCGGTTTTCATGGTGTTCTCCTATTTGAGGTCGAAGCCGGCGGCAGGCTGGGGCGCGGCCGCTTGCGGCTGCATGGGCGCTGGTGCCGGTGCCGCTGCGGGCGCGCGCGCCGGTGCGCTGCCTTCCATTTTTCCCTGCATGAACATGTCGCCGCGCGTCGGCTGGATGTAGCCGTCGGTGGGCAGCTTGTAGTCGGGCGGCAGCGGCTTGACCAGGTGCGGCGTGATGATGAAGACCAGTTCCGAACGGTCCGTCTGGAAGTCCGTGCTGCGGAACAGGGCGCCCAGCACGGGCACTTCGCCCAGGCCTGGCAGGGCCTTGATATTGCTGGTCACGTTGTTCTTGATCAGGCCGCCGATGGCGAAGCTCTGGCCGTCGAACAGCTGCACCGTGGTGGTGGCGCGCCGCGTCGTAAACGAGGGCAGGATGGCCGTGGCCGAGATGCCGGTGGCGGTGATGCCGATGCCGTCCTTGTTCAGGTCCGACACTTCCGGCGCCACCTTCAGGTTGATGCGTCCCCCTTCGAGCACGGTGGGCGTGAATTTCACGGCCACGCCGAACTCCTTTTCTTCCAGGGTGATGGTGGGCACGCCGTTATTGTTGCTCTGGCTGACGGGGATGAATATCTTGCCGCCGGCCAGGAAGCTGGCTTCCTGGCCGCTGATGGCCATGATGTTCGGTTCGGCCAGCACCTTGATCAGGCCATCGCGTTTTTGCGCGTCGAGGTTGAAGAAGTTGTTCTTGCTGGCGCCGCTCAAGCCGCTGGGATTGTTGCTGAGCAGGCTCGACAGCAGCGAGTACGACCAGCTGCCGATGGTCTTGTTGATGCCCAGGCTGGCGCCCAGCTGGTCGACCAGCACCTTCGACACTTCGGCCACCTTCACTTCCAGCATCACCTGCTGCGGCGCGGCGATCGACAGCAGGTTGATCACGCGCGGCATGTTCGCATCGGGCGCTGCGGCGGGAGCCGGAGCGGAAGCGCCTGCGGCTGCGGCGGGTGCTGCGCCCGAGGCGGCGCCGCCGCTGCGGGCGCTGCGCTGCACATAGGCGTTGGCCAGCGACAGGGCCTGGTCGGCCTTGACGACATCGCTGACCATGCCCGACAGGATCAGGGTGTCGCCCGCCACCGTGACGTTGATCTTTTCGTTCGGCAGCAGTTCGGCCATGCGTGCCTGCAGGCTGCTGCTGTCGATGCCGACGGCCAGGTCGATGATGGTGGCGTCATTGCTCTTGTTCCACAGGATCAGGTTGGTGGTGCCGACGGAACGCCCCAGCAGGTAGACCTCGTTGGGGTTAAGCAGGATGACGTCGGCGATGCGCGGGTCGCCGACGGACATGCGGCTGGCGGCGAACGGCAGGCGCATCAGGGTCGACTTGCCTTCGGCCAGGCTCATTTGCGGCGCCATCTCGGTGCGGCCGGCGCGCGATTCGCTTTGCGGCGGCGTGGCCTTGGGCCGGGTGGTGGCGCGGCTGCTTTTGGCTGCCCCGGTGTCGGCGGCAGCGGCGGTGGCGGCGACGGGTTCGCCGCGTGCCTGGGGCGCCAGGGCGCCGATCATGGCGAGGGCAAGCGCCAGGCTGAGTACCCGGCTTCCGCTTGCTGTGCAATATGTGCTCATGGCGTGACTCCTCTGGTGCAGGTTAGAATTGTTGGGAGCTGCGTTCCAGCCCCTTGATGACATCGACCTTTGGACCGGCCGTTGGCGCGGGTGCGGCGGCGGGACGGCGGCGTGGCAGCGGCTTGGCTTGCACCATGGCGGCGGGGGCTGCCATGGCGACTTTTTCATCGAGCAGGCTGGACTTGGTGGCGCCTTCCGTGTTGACGGGCTTGTCCTCGATCTGGTTGCGCAGCACCAGCGACAGGGTGCCCACGCTGCGTGCCAGGTCGAGTTTTTCCGCCTGGTCCGGCGTCAGCTCCAGGGTCACGGCGTTGACCACCTTGGGCTTGGTGTCGTCGCGGCTCGATTCCTGGGCGATGGCCAGCACGAGGATGCGTTCGAGCACGATCTTGGAAATGTTCGGATCGCGGTCCGGCGTCTTGCGGGCCCCTTCGCCCTGGGTGTTGACGAGGATGTCGACGAAGTTGCCGGGCAGGGCGAAGCCGGCCACGCCCACCACATCGTTGACGCGCACGGTCATGGCGCGCTTGCCTTCGGCGACGACGGCCGACAGGCCGCCTTGCGTGCCGGGAGGCGCCAGCTTGCCTTCCATGATCGGTTCGCCGTGCTGGATGCTGGTGCGCGTGACGCGCGTTTCCAGCAGTTTCGGATCGTTGATGGCGCCGGGTGGCAGCGCGTTCGACGGCCAGTCCACCATGCGCACCATGTCGGGCGTCAGGCGCGCGCCCAGGCTGATGTCGACCTGGGCCACGGCCACCTTGTTGATGTTGCCCGAGGCTTGGGCATTGATCCAGCGCGCGGCCACGATGACCGCGGCGAACGCCAGGATGACCGCAATGGCCATCATCGTCAGAGCGCGTGCGTTTCTCATTTTGCTTCCCCTTTGTGCTGGACCGCTTCCGGTCCGTTATGTGTGCTTGCAAGGTCGTCATCGCTGCCGAAATAGTTTTTCCATGCCCACAGCAGCCCTTCCGGCGACAGCTGCGCCGCGTGGTCTTCATAGCGCGCCTGGTCGCAGATCTGCGCGAGGATGTCGCGCGGATAGCATGCCAGCAAGGGTCGTCCGTACTGGCTGTGCAGGTGCAGCAGATAGGTGTAGGAGGCTTCGTCGAAATTGATGCCCAGCTGGGCGCAGGTGCTGCGGAACACGGCCAGGTAGTGGTAGGCGGTCAAGGGCCCCACATGGATCTTGTAGCCGATGCGGCGCAGGAAGGAATCGTCGGCCAGGTGCTGCGGCGCCAGGTTCGACGAGAACACGACGATGACGTCGAAGGGTACGGGGAACTTGTAGCCCGTGTGCAGCGACAGGTAATCGATGTGGCGCGCCATCGGCACGATCCAGCGGTTCATCAGCTCCACGGGCGAGCAGCGCTGGCGGCCCAGGTCGTCGATGATGAAGATGCCGTT
The DNA here is from genome assembly GCF_001758715.1 of Janthinobacterium sp. HH104. NCBI lineage: Bacteria > Pseudomonadati > Pseudomonadota > Betaproteobacteria > Burkholderiales > Oxalobacteraceae > Janthinobacterium > Janthinobacterium sp. HH104. Next base: position 25,753 of record NZ_LRIB01000035.1, read on the forward strand.
GTTGGCCTTCAGGTGCGGCGGCGCCTGGTACAAACGCGTTCCCTGGTCGAATTGCAGGTCCAGCATGTCGAGCGTCAGCTCGCCGCCCGTCAGCACGGCGGGGCGTTCGGCGCGCACCCAGCGCGGGTCGGATGGCACGGGGCCGCCGTGCGACACGGTGTGCAGCATGGGGTCGAGGAAGGGCAGCACTTCGCCGTCGACCATCACGGCATGGGGCAGGGCGATGGCGCCGCTGAGCAGGCCGTTCAGGCGCTCGGCCAGGTAGCTCTTGCCGCTGCCGGCGGGGCCGTGGAAGAACAGGGCGCGTCCGGAATTCATGGCCGCGCCCAGTTGGTCGAGCACGGCCGAACTGGCCACCACGTTGCGAAATTCGCGCTGCACGTCGTCGCGGGTGACCTGCATGTCCGCCACGCTTTGCGCCAGCACCTGGTTGCTGTAATCGGCCAGGGTGACGGGAGCGGGACCGCTGTAGGCATTGCGGCGCATGTATTCGGCGGCGCGCAGGCGGCCCTGGTCGCCCAGCAGATAAGACAGGTCGGCATCGGTGCCGCTGCCGCCGTTGCGGCGCGCTTCGCACAGTTTTTCGGCGCGCATGAAAGTGAGCAGCGGCTCGAGCACGCCGGCGCCCAGTTTCACGTGCGTCGACAGGGCGGGCAGGCCGATCTGGCCGCGCTGGAAGAGTATCTTGACCAGTAGTTCGACGAGGAACAGGAAGGGCAATCCCGTTTCCTCGACCGTACGTGGCGCGCGCTTGGCGGCCGGTTCGACGCCGCCGCCGTCGTTGCGTTCTGGATAGGTGTCAGGCATGATGGATGCTCCTCGCTCGGGTGGCCGGATATCAGAAAATGAAGGGCAGCAGGCGGTACTTCACCTGGCGCATGTAGACGCGATAGCGCACGTCGGTGGACAGGAAGCGCTCTTCGCGCAGCAGGCGCATCACCATCATCGTCATCGTCGCCACATAGATAACGGTGTTGGCGAGCGAGGTATTGGCCAGCAGGTAGCCGCTCAGGGAAATCAGGTAGCTGGCATACAGCGGATGGCGTACCACGCGGTACACGCCGCCCGTCTTGATCTCGCGCTGCGCCGCCACCAGGCCGAAGCTGCGGTTCAGCGACAGCAGGCCGGCGATCTGCAGCAGGCTGCCGACGGCCAGCAGGTAGCGCGCGCCTGGCCAGATGGCCATGTCGGCTGGCGCGAAGAGGAAGGGGGCGAAGGTGGCGCCGATGGCCAGCAGCCAGTCGCCCGCATCGGTGGAAACGCTGACGGGGGCCGAACGCACGATGAAGAACAGGGCGGCCAGGGTTTCGGCGACGCAGAACAGCAGATAGCTCCAGTCGCCGCTGTGCAGATAACCGACCACGTGGGCACTGGCGAAGAACGCCCACAGGCAAGCCATGGCGATGCTGGTGAGCAGGCTGGCGTGGCGCGAGTGGCAGAAGGTGGCGAGGGTGTCCATGGTCAGTTCCTATGGTGGCGGGTCGTCGGAGCGGCGCGTTTCAGCGCAGGCTCCACAGGTGGGTGTAGTGCAGGAATACCTGCAGCAGGGTGCCGCTGGCGATGGCGAAGGCGTAGGCCAGTTTGCCGGTGGTGGGCGGCGGTTCGGCGATCGTGGCGGCGCCGCCGGCAAGGCTGTGCAGCAGCGCGCCCAGCATCATGTGATAGGTGTTTTTCAGCACCTGGCGCAGGCGCTGTCCCACCAGTGCGGCGGCCAGGGCCAGCACGCCGCCGCACAGGAAGGTCAGCAGGGCCGCTTCGAGCACGGCGTCGGGGCCGAGGAAGGCGCCGCACATGGCCATCAGCTTGACGTCGCCTGCGCCCAGGGCGCGCAGCAGATACATGGGCAGCAGCAGGGCCAGTCCGGCGGCGGCGCCGGCCAGCGCCTGCAGCAGTCCCAGGCCGCCGAAGGCCGCGTCGAACAGGCTGGCGCCCGATGGCACGAAGCTGTTCAGGATCAGTCCCGCCAGGGTGCCCCACAGCACCAGCCGGTTCGGGATGCGGCGCGTGCGCAGGTCGTGCCACAGGGCGGCAGCGAGCAGGGTGGCCAGCACGGCCAGGCACAGCAGCATGGGCAGGTGGGCGTTCATGATGTCAGTCCTTCCTTGCCCATGCAGGGCGCCGTGGCCATGTGCACGGCCGGTGTCGCGGCCTGGCTGCCCAGCAGCCGTCCCACCAGGTGCCACACGAGCGCCGCGCCGGCCGCGCCGACATAGCCGTCGAGCGCATAGTGCCAGCCCAGGTGGATGGAGCCGAGCAGGATCAGTACGGCGAAGGCGGACAGGGCTATGCCGGCGGCGCGGTTGGCGTTCCAGCCCACGATGGCCATTAGCACGGCCGTGGCCACATGCATGCTGGGCATGGCGGAGATGCCCAGCTCGCCGTTCGCGCCCTTGCTTTGATAGCCTTGCCACAGCATCTCCTGCACCTGCAGGGCCCAGACGGGGACGTGCTGGTTGGCCTCATGCAGGTAAGCCATCAGCGGCGCATACGGATCGCTGGCGTGCAGGTGGCCGTAGTAGCAGGGGCCGACCGAGGCAAACAGCACGGCCATGATGCTGCCCAGGACGATCCACGTCAGCGCAAAGCTGAGCAGGAACTGCATGCGCAGCAGCGGGCGGCGCGTGTCGAGGATGAGCCAGTACAGGATGGCGTAGAACAGGAAGAACCAGAAGTGGTAGCTGAAGTTGAGCAAGCCCGTGACGAGTGGGTGGCCCAGCAGCGGCTGCAGCCTTTCCCATGGGGCCTTGCCGCCATGCAGCGCGATGTCCCAGGCGGACAGGGTGGCATCCCAGGTGTAGGGATGCAGGCGCGGGATGGCGCCCTTGATGACGGTGAAGCTGGAGGCGAAGACGGGGATCAGCAGCATGGCCGGCAGCGCGTGCAGCAGGCGCTCGTTGCTCAGGTAGCGGCGCAGATCGTGGTACAGATAATGGCACAGGCGGTGCGGGCGTTTCATCACCATGACGTGGATGGTGTAGCCGCACAGGATGAAGACGGGACCGGTGAGGATGGCCACGAGGAAGCCGGCCAGCACGTTGAGGATGTCCGCTGCGCTGGGCAGGCCGCCGGCCAGCAGCATCGCCACGGCGGCGTACGGCAGCACGATCAGCAGCAGGGCGCGGTGGGTGCGCAGCGAGAGGCGCAGGGTATTCATGACAGGGCCAGGACCACTTGGTCCTTGACGTAGACAAACAGCAGCTTGACCTGGTCGCCAAGCACGGTGATCGTGATGACCAGCACGACCGCGATCAGGCCCGCCAGCAGCGCGTATTCGATCGCTGTGACGGCGGACTCGTCGGATACACGGCTGAAGAGAGATTTCACGATGGGCCTCGCTATGCGTCGTCAAGGTGGGGGTGCCGGGGGAGACTGGAAAGCGTAGTCCGGGCCGGCGCAGGGCCGGTCCGGACAGCACCGCATCAGTTCGCAGCGGTGAGCTTGGTGCCGATGGTGCTGAAGGTTTTTTTCAGCTGCGTGCCGACGATGGTGATGGCGGCGATGATCACGACGGCAATCAGGGCAGCGATCAGGCCGTACTCGATTGCGGTGACGCCATCTTCTTCGCGGATAAAGTTTTTGATGAGGTTCATGACAACTCCTGGTGTGGTTAAGGTACGGCGGTGGATGAAACGGCATGACAGTGTTGCTTCCTGCTGCTACGACTAGGCGTTCTCATGGGCTTTCGCCCAGTGCCAGCAGTCCGATGATGCATACCACCGCCATGAGGGCCGCCACCAGGGCATAGCGGTAGAACGCAGCCTTTTCCTTGCCCTGCAAATAGGTGATCAGGGCGGTCGGAAGAAACTTGTCAAGGCGCATGCTGTGCTCCGTGTCGTGGTGGGCCGTGCGGTGATTTGCACTCCGGTAAATCCACTATAGAAGTTGGCACCTTGATCTACATCAGAAGAACATCCTTTTATTGCAAGGAGGAACTGCTTGTTTTTTTCGTGACAATTGTCATGGTCGAGTCTGGCGCGCAGACGCAACGGCCGTGCCGCTGGCTGGCGAAGGGGAGGCGGGGAGGAAATACGCGGCCGTGGCCGCGCGGGGATGCAGCAGGATCAGGCGCCGGGCGGCAACTGGCCCAGCTGGTGCTTGGTGGCGTAGGCGTACAGTTCCAGGCGGTTGTACACGCCTAGCTTGCGGTAGATCGACGTCAGGTGATTGCGCAAGGTGTGTTCGGAGATGAACAGCTGGTCCGCCAGCAGCTTGGCCGGCGTGCCGCTGCCGTGCACCAGCGCGGCGATGATCTTTCTTTCCTTGAGGGTCAGGCTGGCGATGGCGATCGCTTGCGCCGAGCCGCCACCGGGCTGGGTCAGCTGCGTCAGCATGCGTCCCAGCATCGCGTGTTCCAGCCACAGCTCGCCCTGGTAGACCTTTTCGATGGCCTTCAGGACCATCTCCGCCGGCGCATCCTTGCTGACGATGCCGCGCGCGCCCTTGAGCACCGTCTGGTCCAGGACGGCCTGGTCGTGGCTGGCCGTCAGCACCAGCACGCGCGTGCCGCCGCTCTGCGCCAGCGCGGGCAGGATGGACAGCGAGCTGATGCCGCCCAGGTCCAGGTCCAGCACGATCACATCGGGTTGCAACGCTTTTGCCTGCTCCAGCGCCTCGGTGCCGTCGGAGGCCGTGGCGACCACGCGCATGCCCGAGTGCTCACCGCCGATCAGCCGCTCCAGGCCCCACAGCATGGTCTTGTGATCGTCCACCAGCATGACGCTGATGACATGGCTGGCCGGTGGCATGTGGCGTAAGTCATTCATATGGGGATCTCGATCTGCACGGAGGTGTTGCCCAGCATGCCATGCGTGACGCGGGCCGTGCCGCCGAGGGCGGCGGCGCGCTCGGCCAGCGAGTCGGGCAGGAAATCGGGGACGTGCGCGGCGGCGCATTCGTTGTCGATGCTGATGTGCAGCGCGCCCTGCACGCAGGTCAGCTTGACGGCGCCGTGGCGCGCCGACGTATGCTTGCGGATATTGCTCATGCCCTCGTTGACGATCTGGAACACCTCGGCCGCCAGGCGGTCGTTGATGTGCAGGTCGCCTTCGATCTGCAGGGCGATGTCGATGCCATAGAATTCGCGGATCTGCGTGGCCTGGCGGCGCAGCGCCACCAGCAGTTCCGGCTCGCTTTGCACTTGCCCGTTCTTGAACGTGCGCGCGTAGCTGCGCAGGTCGGCGATCACCTGGCCCGACATGATGATCAGTTTTTCCAGTTCCGGCAGCAGCGGATTGCCCGGCGTGGCTTCGTTGCGCAAGGCGGCCAGGCCGTGGCGCAAGCCGATATACGGCTGCACGGCCGTGTCATGCAGGTCGCGCGCGATCTTTTCGCGTTCGCGCGAGGCCGCCTGCGACGCCAGCCGGTCGAGCAGGTTGATGTTTTCGATGACGGGAAACGCCTGCGCGCCGATATGGCTGAGAAACAGGGCGTCCGTCTTGCTCATGCTGGTGGCGGAGACGATAAAGATGCGGCCTTTGCCATTGCGCAGGGGCAGTGGCGCGCTGATGAAGGCGTGCGCTTCGAGCAGCTCGGCCAGGCGGGCGCCCGCCGCGTCGTCATGCCGCAGCCAGCGTCCGCTGTCGGGCTCGAGCATGCGCGCGCCGCCTATCCACGGCAGCCAGGGGCCGGCGGGCTGGTTGTACAGCGCGATTTTATCGTGCGGGAAAGCGAGCAGGGGACTGGCCGCGTCGTCGCTGAGGAGCGAGCTGGTGTGTACGACGCCCGTTGCCGTTTGCAGCACGCTGCGCAGCGACCAGACCCGCGTGCCCTTGTCCTGCATGATCAGCAGGCAGCTGCGGCCGTTGAAATAACTGCGGGTTTTTTCCAGCACCGAGGTAATGGTCTGGTCGACGCCGAAGCGCGGATTGGACAGCTGGCTGACATCGCGCAGCAGCGCCAGGTGGCTGCGCTGCGTGATGGCCGAACCGCCCCAGTAGGCGATCATGTAGCCGAGCGCCAGCAGGAAGGTGGTGCGCAGCAGCAGGCGCGACAGTTCCGCATCCGTTTCGCCGAACAGGGCAGTCGCGGCGAACAGGCCGGCCGAAGCGAGGGTGACGCGCGCGCCTTCCTCGAAGCCACGCTGGAACGACGAGGTCAGGATGGCAAAGAAAAAAAACAGGAAGAATAAAGTGTTGTGGCTGCTGGTGGAAAACACGATCAGCGCATACCAGGCCACGTCGAGCCAGTACAGCAAGATATCCTGGGGCAGGCTGAGGCCCAGCACGGCCAGCACGTAGAGCAGCAGGCTGTGCATGGTGTAGGCGGAAAAGATCAGCCAGGTAATCTTGCTCAGCTTGCCGGCGCTTTCGGGATCGATGAACAGGGTCAGCAAGGTGGCGCTCGACAGCAGCAGGCGCATGCCGTTCACCATGGTCGTATCCATGCCAGCACCCGGCAAGCCGGATTTGAGGGGAGGATCGAGTTTCACAAGCGCTCCTGGCCGTGTCCCGCATGGTGAGCCATGCGCAGGGATAGATACCACAGATAAATTCTTGTTGTTGTTGCTGCAATCACTGACGAGTCTACGCACACGCCGTAAAGATGTCTACTGGAATCCTTTGTCCGGCGTTGCTTTTTTTATAGCGGCTGCACCATCACGCGGTTGCGCCCGGCGCCCTTGGCCAGGTACAGGGCGCGGTCGGCGGCGCCGATCAGGGCGGCGATGGTCGGCTGCTGCTGCGGGTGCTGGGTGGCGATGCCGATGCTGACCGTAATGTGCTTGACCTCATTGCCCGTCTTGGCATGCGGAATGCGCAGCCCGGCCGCCCGTTCGCGGATCGCCTCGGCCATGCGCAGCGCCTGCGCCGCGTCCGTGTCGGGCAGGATGGCGGCAAATTCCTCGCCACCATAGCGCGCCAGCAAGTCGGTGGGGCGCTGCAGCATGGCGGCCAGTTCGGCCGCCACTCGTATCAGGCAATCATCACCTTGCTGGTGACCGTAATGGTCGTTGTAATCCTTGAAATGGTCGATGTCGATCATCAGCAGCGACAGGGGGCTGCCCGTGCGCATGGCGCGCCGCATTTCCTTTTCGATCGCCACGTCGAAGTGGCGGCGGTTGGCGATGCCCGTCAAGCCGTCGGCAAAGGTTTGTGAACGCAACACCATGGTTTGTTCGCGCAGCAGCTTTTCGCGGCCCACGGCGATGGTCACATCATTGATCTGGATCAGGCAGTGGCGCGGCGAACCGGGCAAATTGATCGGCGTGACGGCGATCGCCTGCTGCATGCGCTCCCGCCCTTCGGCCGCGCCATGCGTGTACAGGGGGAATGGCGCCTTGTGCAGGGTTTGCGACAGCAGCGACTGGAAATTGTCGCGCAGGGCCTGGGTGATGGCCGAAGCTATGCGCTTGTGGCACAGTTCCGGATAGACGGCAAAGAAATCCTGGCCCAGCACGGCGTCGGCCTGGCACGCCGAGTGGCGCGCCATCCAGTGGTTCCACAGCACGATGCGGTGCTGTTCGTCGAGCACGATGGCGCCCAGGTTGACGGCGCCGAGTATGCTCTCGAGCAGGGCGAGTCGGTGCAAGGCCTCCGGCATGATCGTCACGCCTGTCCCAGAACCTTGGCCAGATAGCGGCTGACCTGCTGCTTCAGGTCGTGCAAGGCGGACAGGTCGAGCACGAATGCCACATAACCGTGGATCTGGTGCTTGGACAGCACGAAGTCGATATGCAGCATCAGCACGACGGCGTCGTCATCGTCGCCGCCGAACGAGGACAGGATTTCCGCGCTGGTGCCCACGTGGTACAGGGGCAGCGAGCCGTGCAGTTCACTGTCGAACAGGTTGGCCAAAGTTCCCACGCAGGAATTGAGGATGATGTTGCCGATTTCGCTCATCGCCTCCTGTTCCATTTCCGTCAGTTCCTGCAGCGGCATGGCGTCGCCCACCATCAGGCGCACGATTTCCAGGCTCTTGTCTTCGGGGAACATCAATATGGCTTCGGTGGCGAAGGCGCCATCGTAATGCTGGCTGACGCCGCAGATGCGTTCGCCATCCTTCTTGCTGCCCAGCAAGGCAGCCGCGTCGGCACGGTTCAGGAAGGTGATCGACGGCACCGACATGGTGACTTCTTCATTGACGATTTCGCTCATCGCGGCGGCCGCATGGCCCACCCCGATGTTGAATATCTCTACGAGGGCATCGTTCTCGAGTTCGGAGAGATTGACCATGCTCACAGTCCCAGTGACGCGATCAGCTGGTGGATGCGCGTTTCCGTGATCGGTTTTTCCATGAAGCCGACGCCGAGCTCAGTGGCGCGGTTGCGGATGGCATTTTGCACGTTGGCCGTGACGAGAATGATGTGCGTTTGCGGGCACAGCGCGCGCAATTGTTCCGCCGCCGCCACGCCGCCCATGCCGGGCATGTTGACATCCAGTAATATCAGCACAGGGCTGATGGTCTTGACTTTTTCCAGGGCTTCTTCACCGGTCGCCGCCTCAATCACTTGCCAGTCGGCATGTTTGCTGAGGATGAACTGATGCGACATCAAACGTGAAACCCGGCTGTCATCGACAACAAGTACCTGTTTACTGTGATTCATGTGCTATTCCTGGAACGTCATATCGGGCAATCGTGCCATTTTCGCATATTTTAGAGTGCATAGAGAGGAATTGGCTGGGAATTGCCCTGGGGCAAAGGTTTCCAGCTTGGCTGTTGTATTCCATCGCATGGCCCGTCATCATGGCCGGCTGGCCGGGCTGGCAATCCGTTAAAATAGCGGCATTCCCCACTTTAGCCTTTTTTTGCCATGACCCAAGACGAATTGAAGCAAGCCGTAGCCCGCGCCGCCATTAACTATGTGGTGGACGGTGAAATCATCGGTGTCGGCACCGGTTCCACCGCCAACTTTTTCATCGATGAACTGGCCAAGATCAAGGACCGTATCAAGGGGACGGTCGCGTCGTCCGAAGCGACGGCCGCGCGCCTGGCAGGCCATGGCATTCCCGTCTTCGACTTGAACGACGTCGAATCGATCGCCGTCTACATCGACGGCGCCGATGAAATCACGGCCAGCGGCGCCATGATCAAGGGCGGCGGCGCGGCATTGACGCGTGAAAAGATCGTTGCCTCCGTCGCGAAACAGTTCGTCTGCATCGCCGACGGCTCCAAGCTGGTAGAAACCTTGGGCGCCTTCCCGCTGCCCGTGGAAGTGGTGCCGATGGCGCGCGCCGCCGTCTCGCGCCAGCTGGCCGCGCTGGGCGGCACGCCCCGCTTGCGCCTGAAGGCGGGCAGCGATCAAGCGTTCATTACGGATAACGGCGGCGAGATCATCGACGTGCTGGGCTTGAAAATTGCCGACCCGGTGGCGCTGGAACAGCAGATCAACCAGATCGTCGGCGTCATCGCCGTCGGCCTGTTCGCCGTGCGCGGCGCGAATGTCTGCCTGCTGGGCATGCCGGAAGGCGTGCGTACTTTGGCCTACTGATACGCAGCAGAAATCCGGGGTCAGACCCGCCGGGTCTGACCCCAGCCTTCCATTTGCACCGCCCGGTACACGGCCACAGTGCGCAGCAAGCCGCCGATGAAGAGGCCGCTGAAGCAGCCATAGGCGAGGCACACAGGTGCGGTGAAGCCGGTCGCGTGGGCATAGGCTGGCGCGATGGCCAGGGTCACGGCCACCGCATATTTCATGCAGAAGATACTCATCATCAAGATCAACGGCACCCAGCTGCCGGGACGCTGCACGCTGCTCCGTTCGGGAATGGCGACGATCTTGCGCGCATCGGTCAGCGTCCACGCCAGCGCTGCACCGGCCAGGGCGCCGATTGCCCAGGCGAACGGCGCCACGCCATCGAAGCCGAAACTGCCATGCACGCCGCTCAGCGACAGCGCCAGCATCACCATGGGAATGATGCACAGCTTGCGCAAGGTCACTTCGCGCGCGCGGCTGGCCAGCACGCCCCGGTAGACGAGAAAGCCCAGGATGGCCCAGACGTAGAGGGGAGTGTGGCTGAAGATTTGCTGCAACATGGTGTCCGCCTTGGAATGAGGTTGTCGATGGACGTACTGTGCCAGCCGGCGGCATGGGCGGCGAGCGGTGTGCGACGAAACGGGGAGGCGGTGCCGTGAAACGGCGGAGGCGGGCGTGAAACGCAGGCGAAACTGCCCGCGACGTGGTCACGGGCAAGCGATAAAACTTATTCCGTTGGCGGCACGTAGCCCATGGCGGCATCGGCGCCATCGCCGAAGAAATGCTTTTCCATTTGCGTGGCCAGGTATTTGCGGGCGCGCGCGTCGGCCAGGTTCAGCCGGTTTTCATTGACCAGCATGGTCTGGTGCTTGAGCCAGGCAGCCCATGCTTCCTTCGACACGGATTCGTAAATCTTCTTGCCCAGTTCGCCCGGGTACGGCGGGAAATCCAATCCTTCGGCTTCCTTGTTGAGTTTGATGCAGTGGATCGTGCGGGCCATCTGTGCTCCTGAATCAGTGTAGAGATAAAGCGTGATTATAAGGCACTTTGCGCCTGCCCTCGCGGGGCCGTCGCGGCCTGGCGACACGCCGTTTGCCACGCCCTTGCGCTGGATCAAATTTGATCTGCGCCGCCCCAGCTAGTAAGATGCCTTATCGCGCCAGCCGCTGGCTGCGCCTCTTCCAAGCAAGTAGTAACAATTAACCAATATGGAATCCCTATGACCTCAGTGAAAGTCCATGGCATCGACGTCAGCAATACTGGCAGCTTTGCGCTGTTTGGCGGCATCAACGTGCTCGAATCGCGCGATCTTGCCATGCGCACCTGCGAAGAATATGTGCGCGTGACGCAAAAACTGGGCATTCCCTATGTATTCAAGGCCAGCTTCGACAAGGCCAACCGTTCATCGATCCATTCCTACCGCGGCCCGGGCCTGGAAGAAGGCATGCGCATCTTCCAGGACGTCAAGGCGGCGTTCGGCGTGCCGGTGATTACCGACGTGCATGAGCCATGGCAGGCGCAGCAGGTGGCCGAAGTGGTCGACGTGCTGCAACTGCCCGCTTTCCTCGCGCGCCAGACGGACCTCGTCGTGGCCCTGGCAAAAACGGGCAAAGTCATCAACATCAAGAAGCCGCAATTTTTGAGCCCTGGCCAGATGGCCAATATCGTCGAGAAATTCAAGGAAGCGGGCAATGATCAGCTGATCCTGTGCGACCGCGGCACCTGCCTCGGCTACGACAACCTGGTGGTCGACATGCTGGGCTTTGGCGTCATGAAGAAGACGTGCGACGACTTGCCCATCATCTTCGACGTCACGCACGCGCTGCAGCAGCGTGACCCCGGTGGCGCAGCGTCGGGCGGCCGCCGCCAGCAAGTGGCGGACCTGGCCCGCGCCGGCCTGGCCGTCGGCATCGCCGGCCTGTTCCTGGAAGCCCACCCTGATCCCGACAATGCCCGCTGCGACGGCCCCAGCGCCTTGCCGCTGGACCAGCTGGAACCATTCCTGGCGCAATTGAAGGCGCTCGACGACCTAGTCAAATCGTTTGCGCCGCTGAATATCAAATAATGGTTCCAATGTAAAAAAGCCCGGCATGCCGGGCTTTTTCAGTTTTACAGGGTCTTGATCAGCACCTGCGACTTGCGCTGCCAGTTATACATATGCTGGCGGTCCTTCGGCAAGTCGTCGACGGTGGCTGGCACGAAACCGCGCTTCTTGAACCAGTGCGAGGTGCGCGTGGTCAGCACGAACAGTTTGTTCAGGCCGGCGGCGCGCGCGCGGTTTTCCATGTGTTTCAGGATGCGTTCGCCGTCGCCTTGGGCTTGCACTTCCGGGTTGACCGTCAGGCATGCCATTTCCGCCATCTTTTGCGCGGGGAACGGGTACAGGGCGGCGCAGCCGAAGATCACGCCGTCATGCTCGATGACGGAGAAATAATCGATTTCGCGTTCGATCAGCTCGCGGCCCCGTTTGACGAGGGTGCCGTCCGCTTCCAGCGGTTCGATCAGTTTGATGATGCCGCCCACGTCTTCGATGGTGGCCTGGCGCAGGCTTTCCAGGTTTTCATGGCTGATCATGGTGCCCACGCCATCATGGGTAAACAATTCCAGCAGGGCCGAGCCATCCATCGAGAACGGCACGATGTGCGAGCGCTCGACGCCGTTGTGGCAGGCCTTGACGCAATGTTTCAAATAAAACGCCGTGGCGTCGGGCAGGAAGCCGGCCATCAGCACGGCTTCGGCCTGGTGCGACGACAGTTCGCGGATTTCCACGCCCGTGGCGTCTTCCATCATTGGCGTTTCGGTAATGAAAATCAGTTTATCCGCGTGCAGGGCGATGGCGGCGCTGCAAGCCACGTCTTCCATGGTCAGGTTGAACGCTTCACCGGTAGGCGAGAAGCCCAGCGGCGAGAGCAGCACCAGGCCGTCCGAACCGAGGATGGAATGGATGGTTTCGGCGTCGACCTTGCGCGTGATGCCCGTCAGTTCCAGGTCCACGCCATCGATCACGCCCAGCGGGCGCGCCGTGATGAAGTTGCCTGAAATGATACGGATGGCCGCATGCGACATGGGCGTGTTCGGCAAGCCCTGGCTGAACGCGGCCTCGATATCGAGGCGCAGCTCGCCGGCGGCTTCCTTCGCGCATTCCAGCGCGGCAATGTCCGTGATGCGCACGCCATTATGGAAGCGGCCTTCGACGTTACGCAAGGCCAGCTGTTCCGCCACCTGCGGCCGCGAGCCGTAGACAACAGTGACATTGATGTCCAGCGCATGCAGCAGGGACAAATCATGGGCCAGCACCTGCAGCGCCCCGGCGCTGACGAGTTCACCGGGGAAGGCGACCACGAAGGTCTTGCCGCGAAAGGCGTGGATGTAGGGCGCGACGGAGCGCAGCCATTGGACGAATTGGGTAGGGTTTTCCATTAAGCGCATTATAATTCGCTGCGCGATGTGCGCGCTTAAAATACCTGTAAAAAACAATGTCTTCAGCCAGCAATAAGTCTTCCCCTCCTTCCAACGTTGCAAATGTGCCCGCCAGCGGGGATGTCGCCGCGCCTGCCGCCACGCCTGCGCAGGGCCGCCAGCGCCCGCCCGTGAGCCAGCAAAGGCAGCAGCCGCCGCGCGCGGAACAACAGAAACAGCAACAGCAGCAGCGTGCGCCGCGCCCGCCGCGTGAGGGGCAGCCGCCGCGCAATGACCAGGCTAGCCGCGAAGAGCGCGAAAGCCGTGACGCAGCCCGCGCCGCGCGCGAAGCGGAAAAGGCGTTCCGCAATCCACTGCCACCGATTACGTATCCGGAAGACTTGCCCGTCTCGGGCCGGCGCGCGGAAATCGCCAAGGCCTTGCTGGAAAACCAGGTGATCATCGTCTCGGGCGAGACGGGTTCCGGCAAGACGACCCAATTGCCGAAGATTTGCCTGGAACTGGGACGCGGACAGAAGGGCATGATCGGCCACACGCAGCCGCGGCGTATCGCCGCCTCGTCGACGGCCAAGCGCATTGCGCAGGAGCTGGGCACGCCGCTGGGCGAAACCGTGGGCTTCAAGGTGCGCTTTACCGATACCCTGAGCCGTGGCGCGTCCGTCAAACTGATGACGGACGGTATCTTGCTGGCCGAGACGCAGACCGACCCGTTGTTGAAAAATTACGACACCATCATCATCGACGAAGCGCACGAACGCAGCCTGAACATCGACTTCCTGCTCGGCTATCTGAAGCAATTGCTGCCGCGCCGGCCCGATCTGAAAATCATCATCACGTCGGCCACCATCGATGCGGAACGCTTCTCGCGCCATTTCGGCACGCCGGAAAAACCGGCCCCCGTGATCGAAGTGTCGGGCCGCCTGTACCAGGTGGAAGTGCGCTACCGTCCCGTCGAGCGCGAGCAGGTGGCCATGCCCGGTGCCGCCAACCCTGACAAACCTGGCCAGCGCACGGCGAATGTACGTGTAGCTGCGCGCGAAAAGCGCGATTTGATGGATGCCGTCGTCGATGGCGTGGAAGAACTGTGCCGGATCGGCTCGGGCGACGTGCTGGTGTTCTTGCCGGGCGAGCGCGAAATCCGCGATTGCGCCGAAGCGCTGCGCAAGCACCATCCGCCGCACGTGGAGATTTTGCCCCTGTTCGCCCGCCTGTCGGCCGAAGAGCAGGAGCGCGTGTTTAAAACCAGCAATGCGCGCCGCATCGTGCTGGCCACCAACGTGGCGGAAACGTCGCTGACCGTGCCCGGCATCCGCTACGTGGTCGATGCTGGACTGGCGCGGGTGAAACGCTATAGCTACCGCAACAAGGTCGAGCAGTTGCAGGTCGAGCCGATCGCCCAGTCGGCCGCCAACCAGCGCGCCGGGCGTTGCGGCCGCGTGGCCGATGGCGTCTGCATCCGCCTGTACGAAGAGCAGGATTATTTGCTGCGCCCGAAATTCACGGAGCCGGAAATCCTGCGCTCCTCGCTGGCGGCCGTCATCCTGCGCATGAAGTCATTGCACCTGACGGACGTGGAAACCTTCCCCTTCATCGAGCCGCCGCTGGCGCGCGCGATCGCCGACGGCTACCAGTTGCTGCAGGAACTGGGCGCCGTCGATGAGGTGAATAAACTCACGCCGCTGGGTAACAAGTTGGCCAAGCTGCCGCTCGATCCGCGCGTGGGCCGCATGATCCTCGCCGCGCTCGACAACGCGTGCCTGACGGAAGTGCTGATCGTCGCTTCCGCCCTGTCCGTGCAAGACCCGCGCGACCGCCCAATGGAACACCAGCAGGCGGCTGACGAAGCGCACAAGAAATTCGCCGATGAAAAGTCGGAATTCTTGAGCTACCTGAAAATCTGGCGCTGGTTCGAATCGGCCATTGAGCACAAGAAAACCAACCGCCAGCTGCAAGACAACTGCCGCACGAATTTCCTGTCGCAGATGCGCTTGCGCGAATGGCGCGACGTGCATTCGCAGCTGCTGACCATCGTCAAGGAGCAGGGCTGGCGATTGAACGAAGCGCCGGCCACCTACGACAACCTGCACATGGCCTTGCTGACCGGTTTGCTCGGCAATATCGGCTTCAAGGGCGAGGACGAGCCGGGCGCCGGGTATCTGGGCGCGCGCGGCATCAAGTTCCATATCTGGCCCGGTTCCTCGCTGCTGAAAAAGCCGGGCAAGTGGATCATGGCGGCCGAGCTGGTCGACACGACGCGTCTGTACGCGCGCTGCGTGGCGCAGATCCAGCCCGAGTGGCTGGAGAAAGTCGGCGTGCACCTGCTGAAGAAATCGTGGGGCGAACCGCGCTGGGAAAAACGCTCGGCGCAGGTGACGGCGTCCGAACGGGCGACCCTGTACGGCCTGGTGGTGTACAGCCAGCGCCGCATCAATTACGGCAATTTCAACTTGCCGGAAGCGCGCGAGATTTTCATCCGCGATGCGCTGGTCGGCGGCGACTTCGATACGCGCGCGCCGTTCTTTGCGCACAACCACAAGCTGATCAAGGACATCGAAAACCTCGAGCACAAGTCGCGCCGCCTGGACGTGCTGGTCGACGATGAACTGATCGCCGCCTTCTACGACCAGCTGCTGCCGGCCGACGTGTGCAATGGCGCCGGTTTTGAAAAGTGGCACAAGGAAGCCACGCGCGACAATCCGAAGCTGCTGTACCTGAATCGCGAAGAGCTGATGCGCCACGAGGCAGCCGGCGTGACGACGGACCTGTTCCCGAAAACCATGTCCGTGACGGGCCTGGAAATGGGCCTGACGTACCACTTCGAGCCGGGCAGCGTGCGCGATGGCGTGACCTTGGCCGTGCCGCTGTATGCCTTGAACCAGTTGCCGCGCGAGCGCTGCGAATGGCTGGTGCCGGGCATGCTGAAGGAAAAGGTGCATCTGCTGCTCAAATCCCTGCCGCAAAAGCTGCGCCGCCACTGCGTGCCGCTGCCTGATTACGCGGCGAAATTCTGCGAGCGCGTGCATGCAGCGGGCGTGTTTGGCCGAGGCGACCTGATCGACGCCATCATCGCAGACATCCGTACGCAGATCACGATCAATGTGCTGACGACGGACTTCAAGCCGGAAACCCTGCCTGCCCATCACTTCATGAATTTCAAGGTGATCGACGAGCATGGCCGCCAGCTGGACATGGGCCGCAACCTGGCCACTCTGCAAGCGGAATTTGGCGGCCAGGCGCGCCAGAGTTTCCAGAAGCTGGCCGAAGTGTCGGGCGTCTCTGGCTCAGGCACACCGGGTGCCAAGGTGGCGGGTGCGCAAGTGGCGTCGCGGCTGCAGGCGCAAGCGCAGGGCGCCGCCGCCAATGCGGCAGCAGGCAAGGGCGGCGCGCCGGCCAAGGGTGCTGCCGTTGCCGCGCAGCCTTCCGCGAATGCCACCGTTTCGCAGCACATGGGCTTGACGGGCTGGACCTTTGGCGAATTGCCGGAGTTGCTGGAAATCGTGCAGGGCAAGCTGACCCTGATCGGCTTCCCCGCGCTGGTCGACAAGGGCACGCATTGCGACCTGGAAGTGTTTGACGACCCGACCGTGGCCGCTCGTACGCACAAGATCGGTTTGCGCCGCCTGTTCGCGCTGCAAATGAAGGAGCAGATCAAATACGTCGAGAAAAGCATCCCCGGTTTGCAGCAGATGGGTATGCAATTCATGGCCCTGGGGTCGCAGGAAGAGCTGCGCGAGCAAATCATCAACAAGGCGCTCGACATCGCCTGCCTGCAAGATCCGCTGCCGCTGGACGCCGCCTCGTTCGCCAAGCGCCAGGCGGAGGGCAAGTCGCGCCTGGTCTTGCTGGTCAATGAAATCGCCCGTTTGCTGTCGCAAGTGCTGACGGAATTCCACGGTTTGCCCAAGCGCCTGCAGAATATTCCTGCAGCGGCGGCCAGCGATATCCAGTCGCAGCTGCAAGGCCTCGTGCATAAACGCTTCCTGACGGAAAACGACTACACGCAGCTGGCGCATTTCCCCCGCTATCTGAAGGCGATCAACGTGCGTCTGGAAAAGCTGCGCGCCGACCCCGCGCGCGACACCAAGTTGATGGCCGAATGGCAATCAGCCGCTGCGCCGTACTTGCGCCAGGCCAAGGACCGCCAAGCCGGCAAGAACACGGACCCGAAACTGGTCGACTTCCGCTGGATGCTGGAAGAGCTGCGCGTGTCGCTGTTTGCGCAGGAGTTGCGCACGCCAATGCCGGTGTCGGCCAAACGTTTACAGAAAGTTTGGGAGTCGATGCAGCGGTAGGTCGGATTAGCGCGTCCGAAGGGCGCGCGTAATCCGACAATATCGTTGGCGCGATGGTGGTGTGGTGCTGTGGTGTTAGCGGTGCCAACGGTGTTAATAGTTTTGCGGTGTTAACCGTGCCTCTGGTGGTGTCGGATTACGCGGCTGCGCCGCTAATCCGACCTACCCGACCTACCTACCTGGCCTACCCGGCTCAAGTGCGCTTGTTGAGATCATCATCATCGCTGAGCGTTGAGCGCGAGCCCAAGTTGCCCAGATCGCCCTGGCTGCTGCCCGTGCCGGCGCGGCTGCCGCTCATGGAGCTGCCGGTCAGGCTGCCTTCGCTGCCCGATTGCAGGCTGGCGCCGCTGCGCAGGTCGCTGCCGGATGGCATATGGCCTGCCATGCTGCCGTAGCGCGTGCCGCTGCCATAGAATGCTTCCATCTGCTGGTTCCAGGCTTCGCTGCCCATGTCGGGCCAGTTGTCCTTGTCGAAGCCGGGAGCGTTTTTCAGCAAGTCTTTGTCCACGTTCAGCAGGAAGCGCTTGTTGACGGTGTCCAGGGTCAGGCGTTCCCAGGGCACGGCGAACAGCTTGTCGCCCATGCCAAGGACGCCGCCGAAGGACAGCACGGCGTAGGCGATCTGGCCCGTGCGCATGTCGAGCATGATTTCCTTGATGTCGCCCAGCTCCTCGTCTTCGTGATTGTAGACATCGTCCCCGATCAGGGTATCGGCCCCCATCAGGGCCGGCCCCGGGCCGTCGTGGTTACGGTACATGCCCAGGATGTCGCGGTCCAGATAGCTCATGGTGTTCTCTCCTCGTGTGAAGTGCTGTTCGAACATCCAGATTAAGCATACGCACTATGTGGCGTTTGATCTGCCTCAATGGTGCTAAGTAACCCCCAATAAATTATTATGATTTCTGACTTCCATAACCGGCGCTCTGCGGCGTTGCCCGCTGCTAGCAGTGCTCGCACTGCGTCGCAGTGGGCGCCTTGCATAGCATCCGGTTCTGTTCGTCATAAATTCACAATAATTTCCTGAGGATTACTTAGCGGCACTTTTATCGGTGTGCAAACGTACGGTGCTGTCAGCCAATTGCGGTACTCTATGCGTTCCAAGGAGGAGGCCGCACATGCTGATGACGCAACGATGCAGTGGGATGAACTTGCGGTACGCTCCACAACGGCACGCACGCCGTGTGCCATGGTAAAGCCCGCCACCAAATGGCTGCGCGGGCTATTGCGCGCCGGTAAGGCGCAGCAGCGCACGGCGACCAAGCTGGCCAAGGTGCTGTTCGGGCCCGTGCCAGCCAAGCCCAGGGCCAAACCCCGCAGCAAGCCCGTGGTCAAAACCAAGGCCAAAACAATCGTCAAGCCGCGCGCCAGGCCCGCCAGCGACGCCGTACCCTCGCTGGCGCCCTTTGCCACGCCCCTGTCGCCACCGCGCGTGCGCAAGCGAACGGCGCCCCCGCCGGGCAAGTGGCTGGCCGCCCACTATGCGCCGCTGCCGGAACTGGGGCAGATGCCGGGCCGGCGCCTGCCGTATTTCCTGTACCTGCCCGAGAAGGCGCCGAGCGTCGCCATGCGCAGCCGGGGCCGGCCGCTGCTGGTGATGCTGCACGGCTGCGAGCAGAGCGCCACGCAGTTTGCCGATGGCACGCGCATGAACCGCCTGGCCGAGCGCAAGGGCTACGCCGTGCTGTATCCGCAGCAATCGCTGCGCTCGCATGCGCGCCGCTGCTGGAAGTGGTACGACAAGCTGACGCAGGAGGGCGGCGGCGACGTGCGCCTGATCATCGGCGCCATCGAGCAGGTGGCGGCCCGTTATGCGATCGACCGCGCGCGCATCTATATCTGCGGCATTTCCGCCGGCGCCGGCATGGCGCATATCGTGGCCCTGAACCATCCCCATCTGTTCGCGGCGCTGGGCCTGCATTCCGGACCCGTCTTTGGCGCCGGGCATAATCTGATCGGCGCGCTGGGCGTGATGCAGCATGGCGCTGCCGCCCGCGCCGACGCGGCCATCGATGAAGTACTGGCGCGCCAGCCCGCGTTTCCCCGCCTGCCCACCATCCTGCTGCAAGGGCTGGCCGACAAGGTGGTGCGGCCCATCAATCAGACGCAGCTGGTGCGCCAGAGTGTGCGCGTCAACCATTTGCCGTTCGATACCGTGGTGACGGCGCAGCGCCTGCCTGGCGGCGCTGCGGGCGGGCGCAATCCGGCCCATGCGTATGCCTTGCACGATTATCAGGTGGGCAAGGATGTGCTGCTGCGCGTGGCGCAGGTCGAGCACCTCGAGCACGCGTGGAGCGGCGGTGACGCCAGCCTGCCGTTCAACGACAAGGCCAAGCCCGACGCCAGCAAGATGCTGCTCGATTTCTTCGCCAGCCACCGCCGCCGCTAAACCAGCGTGCCGCGCGCCGCAACGGTGCGCTGGCACTGGTACGCACCGTTCTCCCTTTCCCCGCAGGGCCGCGGCCAGCGCGCCGGCACGCTGGCCGCGCCCTTTTCAGCCTGAATTCTGAATACCGCAGTACCATGGATTTCACTCAAGTGGTATTGCTGCGGTATTTAAAAATCACAAAAACAGGCGCTAAAAATGCGAACTGGTATACAATTGGTACACGTTTTCAGTGTGAAACC
This sequence comes from Janthinobacterium sp. HH104, assembly GCF_001758715.1. Lineage (NCBI taxonomy): Bacteria > Pseudomonadati > Pseudomonadota > Betaproteobacteria > Burkholderiales > Oxalobacteraceae > Janthinobacterium > Janthinobacterium sp. HH104. The sequence continues at coordinate 45,499 of NZ_LRIB01000035.1, forward strand.
GTGTCCGCCGTCCCATGCCCCGACGGCTGATACGCACTGACGGCAGCCACCCACGTTACGGAACGCGCCATGTCCATCAAGTCGAAGCAGTTGCTGTGGTTTTTTGCGTTTTTCCTTGTCTTTGAACTCAATATCTATCTGTCGAACGACATGATCATGCCGGCGATGCTGGGCATCGTCGAGGAGTTCCAGGCGGAGAAAAAGTTCGTTCCCCTGTCCCTGAGCCTGTATCTGCTGGGCGGCAGCTCGCTGCAGATTTTCCTCGGGCCCTTGGCCGACACCATCGGCAAGCGCAAGCTGGTGTTGACCGGCAATACCTTGTTCCTGCTGGCCACCTTGGCCGTGCCATTGACCGCCTCGATCGAGCAATTTCTTGCCGTGCGTTTCATCCAGGGCATGGGCTGCTGCTTCATCTTCATCGGCTATGCCATGATCCATGAACTGTTCGACGACATGGCGGCCGTCAAGCTGAGCAGCATTCTGTCGAGCACCACCATCCTCGCGCCTCTGGCCGGCCCCATCCTCGGCAGCGCCATCATCAGCCGGCTGGACTGGCGCTACGTCTTTTTCCTGTCGGCTCTGCTGGCGCTGCTGTCCTTGCTGGGCCTGTTCAAGACCATGCCGCGCGCGGTCCCCAAGGTCACGCGCCCGGACCTGGCCGCCATCATGCGCAGCTACGCGGCCATTTTCAGCAATGGCCGCTTCATGTTCGGCATGTTCACGGCCGGGCTGGCCACCGTGCCTCTGACGGCCTGGATCGGCTTTTCACCCATCTTCGTGCTGCAGGAAATGGGCGCGTCCTACGCCACGTATATCGCCCTGCAATGCGTGATCTTGTCGGGTTTTGTCCTCAGCAGCATCGCCATCCAGCGCCTGCGCCAGGATTTTCCCCTCGTCTCCCTGCTGCGCCTGGGCGGGCTGATCGCGGCCGCCGGCATGCTGGGTGCCGGCGCGGGCCGCCATCACGTCGACGTGTTTGCCGCCTGCATGTTTGTCTATTCCATTGGTTTCGGCCTGTTCAACGGCGCGCTGATACGCAGCGCGATCACGGCCAGCAAGGAGGCGATGACCTTGACGACGGCCGCCATGAGCTTGCTGTACTGCATTTATCTGTCCGCTTGGCTGCAGCTGTACAACGTGCTGTGCCAGCGCTTCGGCTATGCGCTGGAAACGTATGCGCTGCTCAATATTCCCGTCATCGTGGCCATCACGGCCTGCCTGCTGCTGTTTACGCGGGGCATGGCGGGGCGCCGGGAAAGCGGGGTGCGGCTGGCCCGGCACTGATGGCGCAACGATGCGCCTGTTCTCGACCTTGCTTTACCTCCTGCGAAGTTTATTGACACTCTCCTGCGGAAAATGGTGCGCCCATGAAAATAGATGACCTGGCCTCGAAACACGATCAAGCAAAGATTTTCAACCTCGAATACGAGTTCCGCATCAACCGGCTGAAACTCGATTACATCACCCTGGCCGATGTCCGGCCGGCCGGCAGCGACCTGGAGCAACTGGCCGTGGAGCACCAGACGGGCATCGCCGCCCTGCGCAGCTTCGTCGCCCTGAACTTCAACCATTTCAACGCGGCAAGCTGTTCCTCGCTCAGCTGCATTCCCACGCGCGCGCTCGGCGACGACGAGCGCTACCTGCACCGCATCTGGATGGGCGGCCCATTGCCGGCCATCGCAGCCGAAGCGATCGGGCAGTGGGGCGCGGCGCTGGAAGAGGTGCGGCGCAACGGCGGCGCGCCATATGTCTCCATCCTGTGGGTATGGGATGCGCAGCAGCTGCGCAATGACGAGCGCTTCAGCCCCACGGGCGGCGCCGGGCGCTACACGATAGGCCGCTACGCGATCGGCGGCACGACCCTGCATATCAACTCGCTGCGCGCGCTGGCGCTCGATTTCGCGCCGGCCCGCTTCGATATCCTCGATATCCTGCATACGCAGCGCTACTTCGCCACCTTGTCCGATTACTTCCGCATCCTCATCATGTGCGAATACGGGGGCATGTATATGGATGTCGATACGATCCCGCATAATCCGGCGACGATTTTCCTGATGAAGCCGGAAGTGCCCGATTATTTCCAGCGCAAGGAGGATGGCAGCGAAGAGCGCCGGCATGTCAGCTGGATGAATCTGTTTCTCGATGAAACGGGCATGCTGATCGCCAAGAAGAACGATGCCGCGCTGCGCGTGATCCAGCGCAATGTGAACCTCGCCTATGCGGGCATCGACGCGCAGATTCCCCGTTCCTGCCCGCAATTCGAGGCGCAGCTGTTTGGCCAGTTCTATGCGGAATGGAAGAAGAACCTGGGCGTGACCGTGCTCAGCCATGCCGAGTTCTACCAGCGCTATTGCGTGCTGTATGACGGTGCGCGGGAAGCGGTGGCGGGCGGCATCCGCGGCATGCGCTTGCTGGACGATATCATTACCGACATGCACATTCCCTTGAGCGACGAGGAACGGCGCGCGTATGCGCGTTGCGTGGCGCGGCTCGACGAGATCGGCTGGCAGCTTGACGATCCTTTGATCCTGCCCGACATCGTCGATGTGTTCGATATCGAGGAAGTGCCGCGTATGGCCTATGCGGCTCAGCTGCGTGCCGACATCGACCATTTCCACTATTACTCGGTGCTGTCGGACGACCCGCAGCTCGACCGCGTGAATAGCGTCTTTTGCCGCTACCTGCTGGCCCACCGTTCGCAGCATATTGCCGCCGGTGCTTTCTGGCGCCCGACCGTCGGCCGCCACGGCAGCCGCATGCCGGCCGCCAGCGATGCCGCCCCGCCAGGTGACGAGGCGCAGGCGGATTTGCTGTCGCATGCACCGCTCACGCTGGTGCCGGGCGAACTGCTGGACGACGAGACGAAGAACCGCATGGCGAAGCTGCTGTTTGCCACCAGCTACCTCGAATACTGCTCGTTCGGTAATAAATTGAATCTGCAATTCGTCGAATTGCAGCGGCGGCAAAACATCGACCCGTATCTGGCGCACATCCACGGCCTGCATGACGAGGACGGGCGTTTCATCGGCTTTTTCACGGCCGCGACGATGGACGAGTTCCAGGCCTGCGGCGCCGTCTCCTATTACCGTGACGACATGAAGGCGCTCGACGATGCGTATGATGAATTCGTGCTCGCGCATGCGCATGCCGACGACTGTTTCGTCAGCAGCCTGGCCATCGACGAGAAATACCGGGGCCAGGGTTTATTCAGGCAAATGTTCCATGAAATCCGCGACCTGGCCAGCCGCAAGGGCTGCGCGCGCATCACTCTGACGGTGTGGGAAAAGAGCGAAGCGCTGCAAGTGTATCTGCACAAGGGCTTTCGCAGCGTGGGCACGTTCGACTATGCCTACAGCCTGTTCTATGACCGGCTGCATTTTCTCGTGTATGAGGGTAACTGAGGAGGAAATTGAGGAAGCAGGGGGCGGCCGGCAGCCGCCCCGTGAGTAGCGTTACAAAGCGAGGAAGGCCAAGGCCGCCACGGCCGTCGGCAGCAGGGCGCCGGCCAGCAGGCCGACGGCGCCGATCGATTCATCCTTGAAGCCGCGGCGCAGCAGGGCCACGCCGGCCGGGTTCGGCGCATTGGCGATGACGGTCAGGCCGCCACCGGCCACGGCGCCGGCCATCAGCATGTATTTTGCTTCGTCCGTCATGCCGACGATCAGCGAACCGAGGTAAGTGAGGGCCGCATTGTCGGTAATGGCCGTCAAGCCCAGGGCGCCGAAGAACAGGGCCAGCGGCTTCAGGCTCGAGACGATGGGTTGCAGCCACCATTGCTGCATGCCGCCCAGTACCACCAGGCCGCCCAGGAAGAAGCCGACCAGCAAGCCTTCCTTGAGGATCAGCGGGCTTTGATAGCGCTCGTACGCCTGCACGAAGCCGAGGAAGAACAGGAACAGGCCGATGAACAGCACGGGATGGTGCGCCAGGGTCACCACGCCGGCCAGCACGATCATGTGCACGAGGCTGACGGCCAGCGGCACTTTTGGCGCTTCCACATCGCCGGCCTTCGGCTTGATGTCGGAAGTGTTGCTGTGCAGGTATTTGCGCAGCAATATGCTCACGCCCGTGGCGTTGACGAGTACGGCGATGGCGGCCTTCCAGCCGAAATGGCTGGCCATGTAGGCGCTGTCCCAGTTCCACGTGGTGGCCACCATCAGCACGGGCGGCGCCGCGTACGAAGTCAGGGTGCCGCCGATGGAAACGTTGACGAAGAGCACGCCCAGCGCGCCGTATTTCAGCCATTCAGGGATGCCAGGGCGGAAGATTTGCGGCGCCAGCATCAGCGCGGCCAGGGTCATGGCGGCCGGTTCCGTGATCAATGAGCCCGTCAGGGGTACGAGCGCCAGGCCCAGCCAGACGAGGCCCAGTTCCGTGCGCAGCGGCATCACGCGCGCCACGCTTTTCAACAGGCGCTGCACGGCGTCGAGCACAGGGCGCGAGGCGGCCACGACCATGACGACAAAGACGAACAGGGGCTCCGTGTAATGGCGCGACTCGGCATACTCGATGGCCGCATCGCTGCCCGAGACAAAGGCCATGATGAGGATCAGGATAAAGGCCCAGAAGCCGAACACGACTTCGACTTCGCCCAGCAAGTGCAGCAGGCCCGCATGGCGGGGATGGCGCCGCGACAAGGTTTCAAACGACTTGGCGGCAAAGGTGTGGATGAGCGCAAGGCCGAAGACGATGGCGCTGATGATTTGGATGGTGGTCAAATGCGTTTCCTTATGGACGGAGGAAGCCGGCTGGTACGTTGCCAACCGGTAAGGAGAGTGCTTATGGTACAGCAATCGATGCCGAAAACGGGGTTTTTCGGACATGGCGGAGCGGCCCCGGCGGTAGCGGCAGTCAGATAAACCTTGCCAAAAGTGGAGCTGGATAGTACTGTATATGCATACAGTATTCATCTATCTATCCAATGATGCAACATTCTCAATTGATGGCCTCGCCGGAAGCCTTGCACCCGTCCTTGTGGCGTGCATCGCAGCTGGGGCAGGGCGCCACGCGCTGCCTGGACACGGGCTTTGCCGCCCTGTCCGCGCAGCTGTCCGGCGGCGGCTGGCCCAGCGGCAGCCTGATCGATCTGCTGGTGCAGCAGCCGGGCAGCGGCGAATTGCGGCTGCTGGCCCCCGCGTTGGCGCAACTGCCGGGCTTGCCCATCGTGCTGTTGCAGCCGCCCCATCCGCCGCAGGCGCTGGCCCTGGCCGCGCAGGGACTGGCGCCATCGCAACTGCTGTGGCTCAAAAGCGCCGGCAGCAAGGATGCCTTGTGGGCGGCGGAAAACATCTTGCGCAGTGGTACCTGCGGCGCCTTGCTGTTCTGGCAGCCGCACGTGCGCGCCGACAGCCTGCGCCGCCTGCACCTGGCCGCGCAAAGCGGCAACACCCTGTTCTGCATGCTGCGCCCGCTGCACGCCGCCCAGGATGCGTCGCCGGCGCCGCTGCGCCTGTCCGTGCGCCCGGCCGCCGGCGGTATCGAGATCGGCTTCATCAAGCGCCGGGGACCGCAGCGCGACGCGCCCCTGTTCCTGCCCCTGCAACCTCCTTCATTATTGCGACGCCATGCGACTCTGGATCGGCCTGTGCCTGCCCCGGCTCCCGTTCGAAGTGTTTTGCCCGCGCTGGTCGGCTGACAGCCTGGGCGTAGTGCTGGAGCAGGAGCAAGTGATGGCCGTGTCGCCGCTGGCGCGGGCGGCCGGCATCAAGCCGGGCATGCGCCGCGCCGGTGCGCTGATGCTGGCGCCGCAGGCGCGCCTGCACGAGCGCTCGCCTGAACTGGAAGCGCAAGCCTTGCAAGCGGTGGCGCTGGCGCTGCTGCAATATTCACCGCTGGTGGCGCAGGGCGAGGAAGCGACCCTGCTGGTCGATGCGGGCGCCAGCTTGCGCCTGTTCGGCGGCGTGCGCGCCCTGTGCCGGCACATCGAGGCCAGCTTGCGCGCGCTCGGCTACACGGCCCAGTTATCGTGCGCACCCACGGCGCGCGGCGCCTGGCTGCTGGCGCGCGCCGCTACGCGCCGGCGCCGCGTGCTGGGCATGGCCAGTCTCACCCGCCGCCTCGACGGCCTGCCGTGCGCCTTGCTGCCGCCCGCGCGCCCTTACCTCGACTGGTTCGAGGGCATCGGCTGCCGCACCCTGGGGCAACTGCGCCACTTGCCCCGGCCCGGCTTGCAGCGCCGTTGCGGCGCAGCCTTGCTCGATATGCTCGACGATGCGCATGGCCACAGCACGGAATTGTTCGTGTGGCTCGAAGCGCCGCCCACGTTCCGCGCCAACCTGGAATTGTTCGACCGCGTGGAGCACGCGGACGCGCTGCTGTTCGGCGCGCGCCGCCTGCTGCTGCAAATGACGGGCTGGCTGTGCGCGCGGCAATTTGCCGTCGAGCGCATTCAATTGCTGCTGGCGCACGAACGGGGCAGGGTGGCGCGCCCGCCCACCGTCATCGACCTGGCGCTGGGCGAGGCCGTGTGGCGCGACGAGCACCTGGTGCGCCTGCTCCAGGAGCGCCTGGCGCAGCTGGTGCTGGAGGCGCCCGTGATCGGCCTGACCCTGGAAGCGCTGCAGGTGCAGCCGATGGCGCCGCCCAGCGACAGCCTGTTTCCCGAGCCGGGCGGCACGCCGCAGGAACGCCAGCGCCTGCTGGAATTGCTGGTGGCGCGCCTGGGCACGGACAATGTCTTGCAGGCCGCGCCGCGCGCCGATTACCGCCCCGAAGCGGCCAACCAGTGGCTGCCGCTGCCGGCCAAGGCCGGCGCAAAAAACGCGCAGCCGGACTTGCCGCCCGGCTTGCCCGGCATGCCCCGTCCCGGCTGGCTGCTGGCCCAGCCCATCGCCCTGCTGATGCGCGAGCACCGGCCGTTTTATGGCTCGCCTCTGAAAATGGTGTCCGTTGCCGAACGCATAGAGGCGGGCTGGTGGGGCCAGTCGCAGGCGCGCGATTATTTCATCGCCGAAGGCCTCGACCACGCCCATTACTGGGTCTACCGCGAACGCATCGCCGGCAGCGGAGAAGACGCCGCGCCGCGCTGGTTTTTGCATGGCTTGTTTGGCTGAATGGGCTGTCCTGCTGAAACTGCCATGCTTGGCTATACTGGCTTCCCGGCGCCGCATATTTAATTGAAACGAAGGATATCCATGACACAGCTTTCCGACTTCCCCATCACCCAAAAATGGCCTGCCCAGCATCCCGAGCGCCTGCAGCTGTATTCGCTGCCGACGCCGAACGGCATCAAGGTTTCGATCCTGCTGGAAGAGCTGGGCCTGGCGTACGAGCCGCACCTGGTCAGCTTCGAGACAAACGACCAGACATCGCCCGCCTTCCTGTCGCTCAATCCCAACAACAAGATTCCCGCCATCCTCGATCCGAACGGCCCCGATGGCAAGCCGCTGGCCCTGTTCGAGTCGGGCGCCATCCTGCTGTACCTGGCCGAAAAGACGGGAAAGTTCATTCCCGAGAACGCGGGCCTGCGCTATGAAACGATACAGTGGCTGATGTTCCAGATGGGCGGTATCGGCCCCATGTTCGGCCAGGTGGGCTTCTTCCACAAATTCGCCGGCAAGGATTACAAGGACAAGCGTCCGCTCGAGCGCTATCTCGGCGAGGCGAAGCGTTTGCTGGGCGTGCTCGAGCAGCGCCTGCAGGGCCGCGACTGGATCATGGGCAGCCAATACACGATTGCCGACATCGCCATCTTCCCGTGGGTGCGCTGCCTGGTGGGTTTCTATGGCGCGGGCGATCTCGTCGGTTTTAGCAACTTCCCGAATGTGCAGCGCGTGCTGGATGCTTTCCTGGCCCGGCCTGCCGTCATCAAGGGGCTCGACATACCATCGCGTGGCTAAAACAGCCGTGGCCGGACAGCGCTACAATGCGCCATCGGCCGCGCTGCGCGGCAGCTTTGATCTGAGACAATGAAATCCACCCGGCAAGACTTTCCCGGCGCGCACGGCCATGTGCTGGCGGCGCGCCTCGATGCGCCCGATGGCGCCATCCGCGCCTATGCGCTGTTCGCCCACTGTTTTACTTGCGGCAAGGACGTGCTGGCCGCGCGGCGCATCGCGCAAGGCTTGACGGAACACGGCATTGCCGTGCTGCGCTTCGACTTCACGGGGCTTGGCGCCAGCGAAGGCGAGTTCGCCGCCACGAATTTCTCGTCGAACGTGGACGACCTGGTCGCCGCCGCCGACTTTTTGCGGGCCAGACACGCCGCGCCGCAATTGCTGATCGGCCACAGCCTGGGCGGTGCCGCCGTGCTGGCCGCCGCGTCGCAAGTGCCGGAAGCGACCGCCATCGCCACCCTGGCCGCGCCGAGCACGCCCGCCTACGTGACGCGCATGTTCAGCGACCACCTCGAGAAAATCGCCGCCGAAGGCGAAGCGCTGGTGCAGCTGGAAGGGCGGCCCTTCCGCATCCGCCAGCAATTCGTCGACGACGCGGGCAGCCACAGCTTAAAAGAGCACATCGCCGGCCTGCGCCGCGCTCTGCTGGTGATGCACGCACCGAACGACACGACGGTCAGCCTGTCGAATGCGATGGATATCTTTACGGCGGCCAAGCACCCGAAAAGCTTCGTTTCGCTCGACGATGCCGACCATCTGTTGACGGGGCGCGATGACGCGGCCTATGTCGCCAACGTGATTGCCGCGTGGAGTGCGCGCTATATCAGCTAAGTAACTAAGCGGCCGCCCATGAAAAACGCCGCGGCAGCAGAAGCTGGCGCGGCGCAGATGGGGGAGAAAACGGATCAGTCTTCGTCAAACTCGGCCGAAAGATCCTTCCAGCCCTTGCTCACGGCAAAGGCCGAGAATTCCTCGGGCGCTTCCAGAACGATCAGTTTCTTGTCTTGCAAGCCCAGGTCGCCATGGCCGAAGTCGGGGCCCACGTAGCCGAGGCTGCGCAGGCGGGCTAGGATGTGGCCGACCAGGGTCTTGTCCTTGTAGGCGCCCGCTTCGAGCGGGGCGGCGAAATCGACGTAGACGTCGATGATGCCGTAGCCTTCGTCGAAGATGCGGATGGCCTTGATGTCGTGGGCACGGCCGGAGCCGTCGGTGGCCTTGAAGGGGCCGCTGAGCTGGATGTCGGTGTCATTGTTCATGCCGTCAGCATACACCAAAAGCCGGCCCCGCATGGGGGGCGCCATGCAAAATCCCCGGGATGGGTCATGTAAAATTTTCTTACAAATTTCGCGGCGTCTGGGGCGCTTTTCGCCAATTTCAAGGCCTTGAAAGGGGCGGGACAGGCCGTATATCGGTAACAAGCGGATGCTCATCGTGAGGTCCGCCCCTCTTATCGCTTCATTTGAAAAGGATATTTATCATGCGTACTTTTGACCTTGCTCCCCTCTACCGTTCCGCCATTGGCTTTGACCGCCTGGCACAGCTGCTCAACGAACAACGCGCCGATGCGCAACCGAGCTATCCGCCGTACAACATCGAACTGGTATCGGAAGACAAGTACCGCATCGTGATGGCATTGGCCGGCTTCTCGCGCGAAGAGATCGACATCATCACCGAACGCGACTCCCTGCACGTCACGGGCCGCAAGCAGAAAGATGGCGTCGAGCGCACGTTCTTGCACCGCGGCATCGCTGCCCGCGATTTCGAACAGCGTTTCCAGCTGGCCAACCATGTGAAGGTCACGGGCGCCACGTTTGAAAACGGCATGCTGACCATCGACCTGGTGCGTGAAGTGCCGGAAGCCCTGAAACCGCGCAAGATCGAGATCGGCGCCGGCAGCGGCACCGCCGCTAACGTCAATGCGCTGGAACAGCGTCAAGCGGCCTGATCTGATCGTGGCGCCCCTTCGGGCGCCCTGGCAGCCGGGAGGGTTCCCTTCCTCCCCATGCAGTAAAATACTGGCCGGTTGATCCGGCCAGTGTCACGTCTGGAGCCTGTTCGGGCCCTTCATTGAGCGCCATGCAAGGTGCATGCTGCAGGCCAGATTAAGCCATGCTTAAAGGCGCAAATACCTGTTTCCAAATAGAAAAATGTTAAGCACCGCCTAAGACTCGTGGCCCACTATTGCAGACATCAAAATCTCATTAAATGAGGAGCAATTCATGGAACAGCAAACGAATACCGCATCCCTGAAAATCAAACGCACCGTAGCCGCGCTGGCCGCGATCGGTGTGCTGGGCGCCGGTGGCGCCATGGTGGTGCATCAGAACAATGCCGGCGCGAATGCCGCTGCCGCTGCCCCAGGCACCCCCGTGGCTGCCGCCGTGGCGCCCGCCGCCAGCGCGCCGCTGGTGGCCTTGCCCGACTTTAGCCAGATCGCCGCGCGCAACAGCCCGGCCGTCGTCAATATCAGCGTGACGGGCAGCACCAAGGTGGCTTACGACCCCTCGGCCCAAGCCGGCAATGACGACTTCGGCAACGACCCGTTCTTCGAATTCTTCCGCCGCTTCCAGGGGCCGCAAGGCGGGCAGCGCGGTGGCCGCGACGTGCCCACGCATGGCCTTGGTTCCGGCTTCATCGTCAGTCCCGACGGCGTCATCATGACGAACGCCCACGTGGTGCGCGATGCGCGCGAAGTGACCGTCAAGCTCAACGACCGCCGCGAATTCCGCGCCAAGGTGCTGGGCACGGATCCGAAGACCGATATCGCCGTGCTGAAAATCGACGCCAACAACCTGCCCGTCGTGCCGCTCGGCCATTCGAGCGACCTGAAAGTAGGCGAGTGGGTGCTGGCCATCGGTTCTCCTTATGGCTTCGACAGCACGGTGACGGCCGGCGTCGTCAGCGCCAAGGGGCGTTCCCTGCCCGACGACAGCAATGTGCCGTTCATCCAGACGGACGTTGCAGTGAACCCCGGAAACTCGGGCGGCCCGCTGTTCAACACGCGCGGCGAAGTGGTCGGCATCAATTCGCAGATCTACAGCCAGACGGGCGGCTTCCAGGGCCTGTCGTTCGCCATCCCGATCGACTTGGCCGGCCGCATCAAGGACCAGATCGTCGCCACGGGCAAGGCCAGCCACGCCAAGCTGGGCGTGACGGTGCAGGAAGTGAACCAGGGCTTTGCCGACTCGTTCAAGCTGGCCACGCCGGAAGGCGCCTTGGTCGCCAACGTGGAGCGGGGCAGCCCGGCCGACAAGGCGGGCCTGAAATCTGGCGATGTGGTGCGCAAGGTGAATGGCCAGCGCATCATCGGCTCTGCGGACTTGCCGGCGCTGGTGGGCACGTCCTTGCCAGGCGACAAGATCACGATGGATGTCTGGCGTGACGGCAAGATCGTCAGCCTGACGGCAACCTTGGGCAATGCGGCCGACAAGGTGGCCGACGTGGCGAAGAGCGACAGCGCCGCTGGCAAGGTAAAGCTGGGCCTGGCCCTGCGTCCGTTACAATCGGATGAAAAACGCGAGGCGGGCATCAGCGCCGGCCTGCTGGTGGAAGACGCTGGCGGTGCTGCCGCCAACGCAGGGGTGCAGCCGGGCGACGTGCTATTGTCGGTCAATGGCCGTCCCGTCAACACGGTCGAGCAGGTGCGCGACGTGGTGGAAAAATCCGCCAAGTCGGTCGCCTTGCTGATACAGCGGGGACCCGACAAGATTTTTATTCCGGTGCGTTTGGGCTGAAAACAAGAGTAACGAGATAGAGAGGCAAGCCATGCGCTTATTGCTGGTAGAAGACGATACGATGATCGGCGAGGTGGTGCTCGATTTGCTGCGCGCCGAGCATTACGCAGTGGACTGGGTCAAGGATGGCGATATGGCCGATACGGCCCTGCAGACGCAGACCTATGACCTGGTATTGCTGGACCTGGGCTTGCCGCGCAAGGATGGCCTCGACGTGCTGCGCTCGATGCGCTTGCGCAAACTCGACACGCCCGTGCTGGTAGCCACGGCGCGCGACGCCATCGAGCAGCGCATCGCCGGCCTCGACGCGGGCGCCGACGATTACGTCTTGAAGCCGTATGACCTTGACGAACTGCTGGCGCGCATCCGTGCCTTGCTGCGGCGCGCCTCGGGGCGGCCGGAACCGGTCTTCGAACACCAGGGCGTTTCCATCAATCCGCTGACGCGCGAAGTGATCGCCGAAGGGCATCCCGTCAATCTGTCGGCGCGCGAATGGGCCGTGCTGGAAGCCTTGATCGCGCGCCCCGGCATCGTGCTGTCGCGCGCGCAGCTGGAAGAAAAACTGTACAGCTGGAAGGATGAAGTCAACAGCAATGCCGTGGAAGTGTATATCCATGGCTTGCGCAAGAAGCTGGGCAGCGACTTGATCCAGAACGTGCGCGGCCTCGGCTACATGGTGCCCAAGGCATGAGGATGAAGGTCACGGTGACGCATTCGCTGCGCGGCCGCCTGCTGTGGTTTTTGCTAGCGGCCATTATCATGGCTGCCCTGGCGCAAGCGTCGATCGCCTACCGCAGCGCCTTGTACGACGCCGATCAGATCTTCGATTACCACATGCAGCAGATGGCTTTGTCGCTGCGCTCCGGCGCGCCGCTGGCCAACCATGCGCAAGCCTTGCCGGCAGACCCCGTCAACAACGACATGGTGGTGCAGGTGTGGACGCCGGACGGCGTGCAGGTGTTCCGTTCGATCACGCGCGCGGAACTGCCGCAGCGCGCCGTGCTGGGCTTTTCGAACGTGAAGGCGAACGGCACGACCTACCGCATCTTCTCCGTGCAAACCAGTTCCCAGACCGTGCAGATCGCCCAGGACATGGCCGTGCGCAAGCGCATGGCCGGCAGCCTGGCGCTGCGCACGGTGGGGCCCATCGCGCTGATGGCGCCGATTTTGATGCTCGTCGTCTGGTGGGTCGTCAGCGGTTCGCTGGCGCCCGTTTCGCGCGTGCGCAAACAGGTGGCGGCGCGCCAGGCGGACGATCTGTCGCCCGTTTCGGAAGCGGGCTTGCCCGACGAAGTGCGCCCGCTGGTGCATGAGCTGAACTTGCTGTTCGGCCGCGTCAAAACGGCGTTCGACGCGCAGCAGCATTTCGTTGCCGACGCCGCCCATGAATTGCGCACGCCGCTGGCGGCCTTGAAACTGCAGGTATTGAGCCTGGAGCGGGCCGAATCGCAGGAAAAGCGCAGCCTGGCGATCTCTCGCGTGAGCGCCGGCATCGAACGGGCCACGCGCCTGGTCGAGCAGTTGCTGGTGCTGGCGCGCCAGGAAGCGAGCGCCGCCAGCGGCGACCAGTTGCAGGCGGTGGACTTGAACGACGTCGTCAAGCGCGCGCTGGGCGACATGGCCGGCATCGCGCAGGCGCGCAAGATCGACCTGGGCCTGCATCACATGGATGCGGCCAAGGTGGCGGGGCAGGCCGATGCGCTCAACATCATGCTGCGCAACCTGGTCGACAACGCCATCAAGTACACGCCGCAGGGCGGCACGGTCGATATCGACCTGCGAGCCAGCCCCGTCGGCGTGACCTTGTCCGTGGAAGACAGCGGCCCCGGCATCCCGCCCGAGGAGCGCGAGCGTGTCTTCAGCCGCTTCTACCGCGTGCCCGGCACGGACGCCAACGGCAGCGGCCTGGGCCTGGCCATCATCAAGGCCATCGCCGAGCGCCACGGCGCGCGCCTGGTGCTCGATAAATCCGAGCGCCTGGGTGGTTTGTGCGTGCGCGTGGAATTCCCGCAAGCCGTGAAAAAATAGCGTTTTGATCATGATCTTTGGCATGTTGCATTGACGCGCGCGCCGCTGGCATATATTGTCTGCGCAATAAGCAATCAAGCAAACGGAGCGCAGCATGCAGAAGATCGGCTTTTCAGGAACCCTCGACCCCATCACCAACGGCCATATGTGGGTGATCGGCGAAGCGCGTTCGCTCGCCGACGAGGTGATCGTGTTCCTGTCGCAAAACCCCGCAAAACGTCCCCAATTTCCCGCCGAAGACCGCAAGCGCATCATCGAACAGAGCGCGCGCGAGTGCGGCTGGGACAATGTGCAGGTGGTCATCGTCAAGGGCGACTACACGGCCCGCGCGGCGAAAAAGCACGGCTGCGACTACCTGATCCGCGGCATCCGCACAACGGCCGATTTCGACTATGAAAACCTGATTCAGCAAACGAACGTGGACGTGCTGCAGGGCGCCAAGACCATCTTCGTGATGCCGCCGCGCGACCTCGGCTCCGTCAGTTCCAGCTTCGTCAAGGCGCTGGAAGGCCCTGTGGGCTGGAACTGGACCATGAAGAAATTCGTCCCCGGTCCCGCCTACCAGGCATGGATACTCGACTGCCTGCGCAAGGAGTGGGAAGCGCTGTGGAACTATGCGACCGCCTCGCAAGATGACATCGCACTGGCGGACCACTGGTTCGCGCACCTGACGGGACCGCAGGCGTATGGCGGCGCGGACCGCCACTATCACAACCTCGACCATCTGGTGCATGGCCTGTCCGAGATCCGGGTGTGGGCCGACAATACCTTTGCGCCCAAGCGCGACAGCGCGCTGGTCAAGAAGGCGTTTTGGTTCCACGACGCCGTCTACAGCCACGACGACGATGCCCTGTATTCGAGCGAAGAGGCGAGCGCCCAGCTGTGGCTGGCCAGCGGCCTCGATGCGGGCGACAACCTGGATGTGGCGCAATTGATACGCGCCACCGATCACTTCCAGGGACCCGGCATCAGCCATGCGCTGAAGGACGCCATGCTCAGCGCCGACCTGGCCATCCTGGGGCAGGATGAAGAAGTGTATCAAGCGTATACGCAAGCGATCGGAAGAGAATACGCGCACGTGGACCCCGTGCGCTTCAACGAACAGCGGGGCCTGGCCCTGCAGCACCTGAGCGCCAAGGCGCAGGCGGGCCAGCTGTTTGGCGATGCGTATTTCGCCGACCAGTACAACGAGCGGGCGATAGACAATATGCGCAAAGAGATCGCGGCGCTGGCGGGGAGTTGAGTTTAGCGGCGGCTGGCTGCTGCATGCAGCAGTGCATCCTCGAGCCGGTCATTGCCCCAGAATAATTCCCCTGCGCTGATGAAGCTGGGGGCGCCGAACAGGTTCAGCGCTTGTGCCTGCTCGGTCTGGCGGCGCAGCCGCAGCTTGTTATCTTGTGTCAAAGCCAGCGCCAGCACGGCGCGCGCATCAAGGCCCAGTTCCGCCAAGGCTTCGCTGACGGCCTCGATGTTGTCGATATCGCGGTCCGCGGCAAAATTCATCGCCATCATGCGGCGCGCAAACGGCGCAATCCAGCCCTGGTCCGCGCCGATCAAGGCCACACGCATGGGCAACAGGGCCGTGCGGGGAAAGGAACCCGGCTGCTGCCATGGCAACGCGTACTTTTCGCACTGGCGCGCCATGTCGCGCCACGTGTAGTCGCCCTTGAGTTTTTGCAAGATGAAGGGCGATGTCTGCCAGCCCAGCGCCTTGAAGACGACGCCCAGCAGGAAGGGTTTCCAGATCACATGTACCTTCTTTTCATGCGCCAGCGCTTCGATGCGCATGGCGCTCAGGTAGCTGTAGTTGCTGCCGAAATCGAACCAGAATTCCAGTGTGGCCATGGCATCGCTTCCAAGTGGTGGTGCTAGCGAGCCGCCGCCTTGGCGCGCGCCGCGTGCAGCTTCTTGAAGCTGTCGATCAGGCGCTGATGCCTGTCGAGGCCTTCCAGCTGCATGCTGGTCGGGGTCAGGCCGAAGAAGCGCACGCTGCCTTCCACCGAGCCCAGCACCGCGTCCATGCGTTCGTTGCCAAACATGCGGCGGAAATTGACGACGTAGTCGTCCAGTTCCAGCGCGTCATCGAGTTCCACTTCCAGCACCACGTTCATGGCCTGGTAAAACAGTTTGCGCTCGAGCGTGTTGTCGTTGTACTGCAGGAAGGTTTCCACCAGCTCTTTCGCCTCCTCGAACTGCTGCAGGGCGAGATGGATCAGCAGTTTCAATTCCAGGGTCGTCAGCTGGCCCCAGACCGTATTTTCGTCAAATTCGATGCCGATCAGGGTGGCGATGTCGCCGTATTCGTCGAGCTCGCTGTTTTCCAGGCGGTCGAGCAAGTCTTCCAGGCCGGCATCGTCCAGCTTATGCAGGTTCAGGATATCGGCGCGAAACAGCAGCGCCTTGTTGGTGTTGTCCCAGATCAGATCTTCGACTGGATACACTTCCGAATACCCGGGCACGAGGATGCGGCAGGCCGTGGCGCCCAGCTGGTCGTACTCGGCCGTGTACACTTCCTTGCCCATGCCGGCGAGGATGCCGAACAGCGTCGCCGCTTCCTCGGCATTCGAGTTCTCGCCGTGGCCGGAAAAATCCCACTCGACGAAATCGTAATCGGCCTTGGCGCTGAAGAAGCGCCATGAGACGATGCCGCTCGAATCGATGAAGTGTTCGACGAAGTTATTCGGCTCGGTGACGGCTTCGCTGGCAAACGTGGGCTGCGGCAAGTCGTTGAGGCCTTCAAAGCTGCGGCCCTGCAGCAATTCCGTCAGACTGCGCTCGAGCGCCACTTCCAGGCTCGGGTGCGCGCCGAACGAGGCGAACACGCCGCCCGTGCGCGGGTTCATCAGGGTGACGCACATCACCGGGTACACGCCGCCCAGCGACGCATCCTTGACCAGCACGGGGAAACCTTGCTCTTCCAGGCCGGCGATGCCGGCCACGATGCCCGGGTATTTCGCCAGCACTTCATGCGGCACGTCGGGCAGGGCGATTTCGCCTTCGAGAATTTCGCGCTTGACGGCCCGTTCAAAAATTTCCGACAGACATTGCACCTGTGCTTCAACCAGCGTATTGCCGGCGCTCATGCCATTGCTGACGTACAGGTTTTCGATCAGGTTCGAGGGGAAGTACACGATTTCGCCATCCGAATGCCGCATATACGGCAGCGAGCAGATGCCGCGCTCGGCATTGCCGGAGTTGGTGTCGATCAGGTGCGAGCCGCGCAGCTCGCCATCGGGATTGTAGATGTCCAGGCAATACTCATCGAGTATCTCTTTCGGCAACGCATCCTTGCGGCCCGGCTTGAACCAGCGCTCGTTCGGGTAGTGGACGAATGGCGCGTTGGCGATGTCCTCGCCCCAGAACGAACCGGCGTAGAAATGGTTGTTGCTGAGCCGCTCGATGTACTCGCCCAGGGCCGACGCCAGCGCGCTTTCCTTGGTCGCGCCCTTGCCGTTGGTGAAACACATGGGCGAATGCGCATCGCGGATATGCAGCGACCAGACATTCGGAATGATGTTGCGCCACGAGGCGATTTCAATCTTGATGCCCAGGCCCGCCAGCAGGCCCGACATATTGGCGATGGTCTGTTCCAGCGGTAAATCCTTGCCGACGATATAGGTGCTCGCGCCAGGGGCCGGATTCAAGGCCAGCAAAGCCTGGGCGTCGGCGTCCAGGTTCTCCACTTCTTCAATCACGAACTCGGGCCCCGTTTGTACCACTTTCTTGACCGTGCAACGGTCGATCGAGCGCAAGATGCCCTGGCGGTCCTTGGCCGAGATATCGGCCGGCAGCTCGACCTGGATCTTGAAAATCTGCTGATAACGGTTTTCTGGATCAACAATATTGTTTTGCGACAGGCGGATGTTTTCGGTGGAAATATTGCGCGTATCGCAATACAACTTCACGAAGTAGGCCGCGCACAGTGCCGATGATGCCAAAAAGTAATCGAACGGGCCAGGCGCCGAGCCATCGCCCTTGTAGCGGATGGGCTGGTCGGCGATGACCGTAAAATCGTCGAACTTGGCTTCGAGACGCAGCTTGTCGAGAAAGTTGACTTTAATTTCCATGAGGTAATCCAATACAGTGCTTATGAGTTAGGCGCTATTATCCGTGCTTTCTGCCGCAGGGCAAACATTGTTCACTGCGGCCGTGCTGGCCGGGCACCGTCGGGGCAATGAGGCAGGCTGATAAATATGCGAGGCGACCGAACTGAACATGCGAATAACACTGATGCGTCACGGCGAGCCGCAACTCGCCAAGGGCGGCTGGATAGCGCCCATGCAAATGGGACAGTGGATTGATCTCTACAATCAATCGCTGATCAAGGAGGGCAGTATCCCTGCGGAGTGCCCCGTGGCAGCGCTTTCCGCGTCGACCATCGTGGCCAGCACGGCACCCAGGGCATGCTCGACGGCCAGGGTGCTGGGCGACTTGCCATTCACGCAAGAGGCGATTTTCACGGAAGCGGAGCTTCCCTTTGCGCTCTGGAAAGCGCCCTGGTTGCCGCCTCAAGCCTGGGCAGTGATTTTCCGCCTGCTGTGGCTTTGCGGTTATGCGCGCGGTTCGGACTCGCTGACGCTCACCCGGCAGCGTGCCAGGGCCGCCGCCGAGCGGCTTGTTGCGCTTGCCGCCAAGGGGCCTGTGCTGCTGGTCGGACATGGCATCATGAATCGTTTGATCGGCAGGGAACTGCAGGCATTGGGTTGGCTTGCCCGCAACAGGCAAGGCAGCCGGTACTGGAGCATGGGCGTCTACGAGTTGTGAAACTGGCGGGGCGTGGATCGATACAATAGATGGTGATGTGATCGAAACGCTTGGACCTTCCCATTGCGAAGGTCAGCGTCATCCATAAAGAAGGCCGTGCCGATGCAAATTTCCATGAATGATGTGATCACCGAGCAAGAAGTGATAGCCCTCTACAAGGCCAATCACTGGTCGTCCGCGGAAAAGCCCAAAGAGCTGATGGCTGCGCTGCGCAATTCCCACAGCCTGGTGACGGCCCGTGCCGATGGCAAACTGATTGGCATCGGCAATGCCATTTCCGATGGCCATCTGGTTGTTTACTTTCCGCATATGCTCGTCGATCCGATGGCGCAGGGCCAGGGCGTCGGCAGAAAGATGATGGCGGCCATGCTGGAAAAATATGCGGGATTTCACCAGCAAATGCTGACGGCGGACGGCAAGGCCATCGCGTTCTACGAATCCGTGGGATTTGTTCGTGCCGGGAAAACAGAGCCCATGTGGATCTATGCGGGCGATGAGCATTGAATGGTGATGCCGACATAAAAACAGCGGCTGCCCATGCTGGCGCAGCCGCTGTTTTTTTAGGTGGATACGGTGGTCAGAACTTTACCCACAGCCGTCCGAAATACGAAGCGCCGTTCAGGCCGAACTGCACGCTGTCGTATTTGAAGCCGTTATCCGTCTCATCCGCGTTTTGCGTGGTGGGCTTGACGTTGAAGATGTTGTTGCCGCCGAAAGTCAGCTTGGTGTTCTTGCTGATGCTGTAGGTAAAGCTCAGGTCGGCCGAGGTCTTGGTCTTGTAGCGGGCGTTCGGTACGCCTTCGGCCGTGCCGCTGAAGGTGCCCAGGGTTTGCGGGCCAAAATAGATGATGCGCAGATCCGATTCCAGCTTGCCCGTGATGTAGTCGAAGCCCAGCGTGGCTTTCGCGCGCGGGCCGCCCTGTTCGATGAACAGGCGTTCGCGCTCGGACAGCAAGACATCTTCGAAGCCCGTCAGCGAGGCGGGCGTCTTGACTTTCGTCACTTCCGTCTTGCTCAAGTTCAAGGCCACGAAGGTATTCAGGCGGTTGCCGGCCAGCTCGCCCTTGTGCGAAGCCGTCAGGTCCAGGCCGCGCGTGCGCGTGTCGATGGAGTTGACGAAGAATTGCGCCTCGCCCACGCCCAACAGGGCCAGGCGCGCGGCCAGGTCAGGGTAATTGTCGGCATTGAAGCGGCCCGACAGCACGATGCGGTCCTTGATCTTGATGTTGTACAGGTCGGCCGTGACGGAGATGGCTTGCGTCGGCGTCCAGGTGGTGCCCAAGGTAAAGCTGGTGGATTTTTCCTCTTTCAACTTGGGAATGCCGGCCGCGTTGGCGACGGTGCCGCCGTTCGGCGCCAGCACCACGTCGGTGGGCACGCCGCCGATGAAGTCGGTGAAGGTGGACGAGAAATACACTTGCTGCAACGATGGCGCGCGGAAACCCGTGCTGGCCGAACCGCGCAGCAGCACGTTTGGCGCCAGCTTGTAGCTGCCGGCCAGCTTGCCCGTCACGGTGGAGCCGAAGTCGCTGAATTTTTCATAGCGCAAGGCTGCCTGGGTTTTCAGGCGTTCCGTCCATTCCAGTTCCACGTCGCCATACGCGGCGATGCTGTGGCGCTTGGCCTTGGTGGCGTCGCCGGGCTGGAAGCCGGGGAAGCCCTGGCTGCCCGCATTGCCGCCCACGCCCACGCCGTCGGCGTCGTTGTAGGAGCCCGGTTCGCCGGCCATGATCTTGTATTCCTCGCTGCGGTATTCGGCACCGAAGGCCACGTTCATGCCGCGCATCACCGTGTCATAGTAGCGGCTGAAGTCGGCGTTGCTGGTCAGCTGCTGGAACGAGAAGCCGCCCGCGTCGTAGCTGCTGGCGCTGACGCCCTTGCCGCCGTTCATCAAGTCGAGGTTGGCGATCGAGGCGTTCAGCGTATTGCTGATGTCGTAGCGCATCTTGTTGTAGCCATAGGTTTGCGAAAAGTCCGCATGCCATTCGCCGATCTGGCTGCGGTGGCCGATGGTGGCGTACTGATCGTCGATCTTGCCGTTAATGAAAGGCACGAAACCGTCCGGGTACATGGCGGCCGAATTGCGCGACGGGATGTCATCGCTGCCGATGCCGCCCCGGCCAAATGCGGCGCTCGAGGCGTCGCGTGTCTGCGCGCCGGCAGTGAAGTACAGCTTGCCCGTGCCGCTGGTGGCGTAGTCGCCATTCACGTACAGGGTTTTATTTTTGGATTTGGTGTCGCCGATGATGCGCATGCTGTCGGAATCGGCCCGGTTCGAGCGGCCCCGGTCCAGGTATTCGCCGGTGATGGCCAGGGTGCCCTTGTCGCCCAGCGCGATGCCGCAGTAGGCCGAGGTCATGTAATTCTTGCCGTCGCCTTCCGAATACTGGCTGTAGCCGGCCACCGCTTCGCAGCCCAGGCTTTTCTTCAGTTCGATGTCGATCACGCCGGCAATGGCGTCCGAGCCGTACTGGGCGGCGGCGCCGTCGCGCAGCACTTGCACGTTCTTGATCGCCAACAAGGGAATCGCATTCATGTCCGTGCCCGTGTTGCCGCGGTTGCGCGCGCCAAACAGGTTGACGAGGGCCGTCGTGTGGCGCCGCTTGCCGTTGACCAGCACCAAGGTCTGGTCGGAACCGAGGCCGCGCAGGGCTGCTGAATCGATCAGGTCGGCCCCGTCGGCGCCCGTCTGGCGCGTGGAATTGAACGAGGGCGAGATGTATTGCAGCGATTGCGCCAGGTCGAATTGGCCGCCTTGCTCGGCCACCTTGGAAATCGGAATGATATCGACCGGCACCATCGTATCGGTGGAGGAACTGGCGACCCTGCGCGAGCCGACCACGCTGACCGTTTGTACGGGGCCTTCTGTGGCCGCAGGGTCGTTGCTCTGCGCCATGGCGGCGGGACTGAAGGCGGCCAGGGCGGCGCTGCCGTACAGGCTGATGAGGACTGCTTTACGCAAGGTGGTGAGGGTCGGCACGCAGTATCTCCAAGTGGTATTGTGACTTGATTCTAGTGCCATCATTTCATCATTCACCAGCGATACTTTGTTTTGTTATTACAAATTTGTAGTAACTGTTGTTTCCTGGTTGATTATCTTTTCGCCGCTGCCCGGCTTGCCTTGTACTGGTGCGGCATGCCCCGTTCAGGTGCTGCGTTGCACCATGCCGCCCACCCAGATTGCTTGCGCGCTGTATTGCACCTCGATCAAACAAGGCTGCTGCGTCACGTGGCCCTGATGCAGGCGCAGCGACTGCTGCCAATGCGCTGACAGCGCGCCCGCCGCCACGCCCGTGGCGCTGTCTTCCAGCGCCGGGTCGAGGTGGTTGAAGTTGCGTCCCTCGTACTCGTGCTCGCCCGTGCGGCAATATGCATAGCAGCCGTTGACTTGATGCAAGGCGCTCCAGTCGGCGATCAGTTCCAGGTTCGGCCGCAGCGCGCGCAGGGTGGTGCGGTCTGCCACTTCCAGCAGCAGCTTCGGGCTGCCGACGGAGGCGATCACGGGCGGCGACAGCAAGTGCATGTGCTGGCCCATCAGTTCCGACGGCACATATTTTTCCACCATGACGGCAGGCGCCGGTTGCGGTGTCAGGCCGATGAATAGACCTTCCGCGCGGCGCACCAGCTGCAAGGCTTGCCCGCGCATGGCCGTGGTCACCGTCAAGGCTGCCGGTGCGCCAGGCGCCGTCAGCAGCACATGCGCGGCCGCCAGGGTGGCATGCAGGCACAGGGGACTGCGCGTGTGCGGATAAAAATAGTCGAGCACGACGCCTCCGTCCGCTTGCCGGTCGAGGAAGACGCAGGCGCTGACCTGGCGTTCGCGGGCAAATTGCTGGCGCGCCGTTTCGCTGTTGTCGTCGTTTTCCACGACCAGCGCCGCATTGCCGCCACCGGGTGCGGCGCCGAAACATTTTAAGAAGTGGACGATCATGGTGGGCGAGGCATAAGGTAAAACACGAGCATAAACGAAAATATGCGCAACGCCTCTTGCAATCCTGCCAGCCTGTAGCGACAAGGCTCTGCTTATTGACGCCTTCGTGGAAGCTGCATATCAACTGATGATATACTTTGCCGCATGTGGATCGATCCTGCCATTGATACATTGCTGGACCTCGACGGTTCCATACTCGACCAGGATGGCGGCTATTGGATCAAGATAGAAGCCAGGCGGACAAAGGCATCGGATGAGATCCCCCATGGCATACGCTACTCGCTGACGTTGCACGAACCGTATGGCAAACGCATCCTCGGTTACGACAATGCCCATATGGTGAAGCCGCCAAAGAAATTCAAATATGCGGGACGTATCGTGACTTTTGACCATAAACACCGTCATCCCTCAGATCAGGGAGTGCCATACGAATTCAAGGACGCACAGCATCTGATCAATGATTTCTTTGCTGACGTGGACCGCATTTTGCTGGAGGTAAAAAAGCAATGAAACCGATTTTTATTGGCATCATGCCGCAAGAGAAAATCCGCGAACGCGTGCTCGCCATCGCTCGTGGTACCTATAAACCGAAGCTGAACGAACCCAAAGTCTGGTTCACTTCCATCAAATCGCTGGCGGAAGTCCTGAGCGACGAAAACCGGGCATTGCTGCACGTGATTCTGGAAACGCAACCGGAATCCATCTCGGCCTTGGCTGAGACAACGGGCCGTAAACCGAGCAATCTGTCGCGGACACTGAAAACCATGTCCAACTACGGCATCGTGGAATTGAAACGGGAGCGCAATCAAGTTCGTCCCATCGCCACCGCAACTGAGTTTCGTATTGTCGCGCATTGACTTTTCATGCTCTCAGCTTTTGACTTTCTAAATCAACAGCTGTTGCGCTTCTCGGCCACCTCTTCCAGATGCGTATAATATACTGTGTTTATATACAGTATTGAGGTAGATCATGTGGGGCGCCGTCTTACCCGAGTATGCTGAGCTGTACTGCTTGAGCAATTTCAGCTTCCTGCATGGAGCCTCGCATGCGGAAGAACTGGTGGCGCGCGCCGTCCAGCTCGGGTACAAGGGGCTGGCCATCACCGACGAGTGCTCGCTGGCGGGTGTCGTGCGTGCCCATGCGACGGCCAAGCGGGCCGGTTTTCCGCTGATTATCGGCGCGCATTTTCATTTGACGCAGGCCGACGGCAGTCCGGCCCTGTCCTTGCTGGCGCTGGTGCGGGACATCGACGGTTATGGCAATTTGTCGGAACTGATTACCATGGCGCGCACGCGGGCGGCCAAGGGGCGCTATTTGCTGACGCCCGACGATTTTGCGGCGCCTTCGGCCGAGTTTGCGCATTTGCAGGGGCTGCCCGGCTGTCTGATGATCTTGCTGCCCAGCTATCCGGCCCAGCCGGAAACCGTGCGCGCACAGGGGGCGTGGATGGCGGCCACCTTTGGCGGCGAGCGCAGCTGGATCGGCCTGAACCTGCTGCAGCGGGCGCAGGATGACGCGCACCGCAGCGCCGTGCAAGAGGCGGCGCAGGCGCAGGGTTTGCCCGTGGTGGCCGTCGGCCACGTGTGCATGCACGTGCGTTCGCGCAAGCCCCTGCTCGACACTTTGTGCGCGATTCGCGTGGGCAAGCCCGTGGGCGAATGCGGCTATGCGCTGGCGCAAAATGCGGAGCAGCATTTGCGCGCGCGCCTGCGCCTGGCCAATGTGTATCCGCCGCAAGCGCTGGCGGAAACCTTGCGCATCGCCAAGATGTGCGAATTTTCCCTCGACAGCCTGCACTATGACTATCCCGACGAACTGGTGCCGGGCGGCCACACGCCGGCGACCTATCTGCGCGAGGAAACATATGCGGGCGCGCGTCTCCGCTTTCCGTTGGGCATTCCGGCCAACGTGCAGGAACAGATCGAGCAGGAGCTGGATCTGATCGCCGAGCTGTCGTATGAAGCGTACTTTTTGACCGTGTACGATATCGTGCGCTTTGCCCGCTCGCAAAACATCCTGTGCCAGGGCAGGGGCTCGGCCGCCAATTCGGCCGTCTGCTATTGCCTGCACATCACGGAAGTGGACCCGGCACGCGGCAATTCGCTGGTCGGGCGCTTCATGTCGCGCGAGCGCAACGAGCCGCCCGACATCGACGTCGACTTCGAGCACCAGCGGCGCGAAGAGGTGATTCAATATATCTACGGAAAATATGGGCGCGAGCGGGCTGCGCTGGCCGCCGTGGTGATCAGCTACCGTCCGAAAAGCGCCTTGCGCGACAGCGGCCGGGCGCTGGGGATCGACCTGGCCATCGTGGAAAAAGTGGCCAAGGCGCACCGCTGGTTCGACGGCAAGCGCGATCTGTTGGAGCGCCTTGCCGAATGCGGGCTCGACCCGGAAGCGGCATTGTCGCAGCAGTGGGCCGGCCTGGCGCAGCAGCTGCTGGGCTTTCCCCGCCATCTGTCGCAGCATCCGGGCGGCTTCGTCATTGCGCATGGAAAATTGTCGCGCCTGGTGCCGATTGAAAACGCCACCATGGCCGAGCGCAGCGTCATCGAGTGGGACAAGAACGACCTCGAGGAGCTGGGCTTGATGAAGGTCGACGTGCTGGCGCTGGGCATGCTGTCGGCCCTGCGCCGCGCTTTGGAACTGGTCGGTGCGCGGCGCGGCGAAGAGTTCCGCCTGCAGGATATTCCCCGCGAAGACCCGGCCACCTACGACATGATGTGCGAGGCCGACACCATCGGTGTGTTCCAGATCGAGTCGCGCGCGCAGATGAGCATGCTGCCCCGGCTGCGGCCCCGTGAATTCTACGACCTCGTCATCGAAGTGGCGCTCGTGCGCCCCGGCCCCATCCAGGGTGGCATGGTGCATCCGTATCTGCAGCGCCGCCAGCAGAAGGAACTGGTCGAGTATCCGAAAGGCCTGGAAAAGGCGCTGGGACGCACCCTCGGCATTCCCATTTTCCAGGAGCAAGTGATGCAGGTGGCCATCATCGCCGCCGATTTCACGCCCGGCGAAGCGGACCAGTTGCGGCGCGCCATGGCGGCCTGGAAACGCAAGGGTGGCATGAACAATTACCATGACCGCATCGTCAATGCCATGGTGGACAATGGCTATGAGAAAAAGTTTGCCGAGGCCATCTTCAGCCAGATCGAGGGCTTTGGCGAATACGGCTTTCCCGAGTCGCACGCGGCCAGTTTCGCCCTGTTGACGTACGCCAGTTCCTGGCTGAAATGCCACGAACCGGCCGCCTTCCTGTGCGCCTTGCTCAACAGCCAGCCCATGGGCTTTTACAGTCCCTCGCAACTGGTGCAGGATGGTCGCCGGCATGGCGTGCAGGTGCTGCCTGTCGACGTGGCCATCAGCGCCTGGGAAGCGACGTTGGAAGAGACTGTGGAAGGGGCCGCGCCCGCCGTGCGCCTGGGCTTGAACAGCCTGTTCGGCATGCGTGCCGAGGCCGCCCAGCGTATCGAGGATGCGCGCGCCATTGCCGCTTTTGTCGACGTGGCCGACCTGGCCCTGCGTGGCGGCCTGGACCGTCATGATTTGCAGGTGCTGGCCGCCGGCAACGCCCTGCACGCGCTGGCCGGGCACCGGCGCGAAGCGCTGTGGCAGGCGGCCGGCGCCGTGCCCGACAGGGATTTGCTGCGCGCCACGACGCAAGAGGAAGGCTTGCCCATGCTGGCCGCGCCGACGGAAGGCGAGAGCATCGTCAGCGACTACCGCGCGCAAGGCCTGACCCTGGGCCGTCACCCGCTGGCGCTGCTGCGCAGGCAATTGCTGGAACAGCGTTTCATGCCGGCGTCCACGCTGATGACGTACACGAGCGGGCAAGTGGCGCGCGCCTGCGGCATCGTCACCGTGCGCCAGCGGCCGGGCACGGCCAAGGGCGTGATCTTCATGACCCTGGAAGACGAGACGGGCACCGTCAACGTCATCGTCTGGCCCGACCTGGTGGAAAGCCAGCGGCGCGAAGTGCTGAGTGCGCCACTGCTGGGCGTGTACGGCGTGTGGCAGCGCGAGGGCATCGTGCTCAACCTGGTGGCCAAGCGCCTGGTCGACATGTCGCATCTGCTGGGACGCTTGCGCACCAGCAGCCGGGATTTCTGTTGAGAGTTGCAGGCGGGGAGGAGGGCATGGCATTATTTAAGAATGACAACATTACCCGAACCGACACTGCGTCCCGCCCTCGTCGCCGACGCGCCCGCCATCGTTGCCCTGATCGACGACCTGATGCCCTTTTTGACCCTGCATCCGGATGGTGCCGGAGCGGAAAAATTCATCGAACACTGCCGCCAGCCAGCCATTGAAGGCTATCTGTCACAGTCGCGCTACGCGTATCAGCTCGCGCATATCGGCGGCGAGCTGGCCGGCGTCGTGGCCATGCGCGACAACACGCATCTGTTCCACATGTTCGTGCCGCGCGCCCTGCACCGGCGCGGCATGGCGCGCCGTTTGTGGCAGGCAGCCCGCGATGCGTCGCTGGCCAGGGGCGATGTGACGGCCTTTACCGTCAACTCCTCGCTGTATGCCTTGCCCCTGTACACGAGCCTGGGCTTTGTCGCCACGGGGCCGAAGGTGGAAGAGGGCGGCATCGCCTTCGTGCCGATGCGCATGGAATTGTAAAAATCACCCCAACGACAAGGACTGGGGGCGTACCCTCAGGGTACGACCCCGGCATTTGCTTTTTGGGTTGGTATTGATTACCAGCGCACGATCTTCCCCGGGTTCATGATGTTCTTCGGATCCAGCGCATGTTTCAAGGCACGCATGGTGTCGATGGCGCCTACACCATGTTCTTCCACGAGGAACGCCATCTTGTGCATGCCCACGCCGTGCTCGCCCGTGCACGTGCCATCCATGCCGATGGCGCGCGTGACCATGTCGCTGTTGACCTTTTCCGCGCGCGCGATGTCGGCCGGATCGTCCGGGTCGACCAGCATCTGCACGTGGAAATTGCCGTCGCCCACGTGGCCGATGATGGCGTAGACGAGGCCCTGTGCTTCGCAATCGGCCTTGGTGGCGAGGATGCATTCGGCCAGGCGCGAAATCGGCACGCAGCAATCGGTGGAAATGGCGCGGCTGCCGGGGCGCATCTGCAGCAGGGCGAAATACGCGTTGTGGCGCGCGGCCCATAGGCGCGAGCGGTCTTCGGGGCGGCTGGCCCATTCGAAATCGCTGGCGCCGTGTTCGGCCGTGATGGCTTGCACCAGCTGCGCCTGCTCGGCCACGCTGGCCGGCGTGCCGTGGAATTCAAACAGCAACAGCGGCTTTTGCGGCAGCGCCATCTTGTCGTAGGCATTGATGGCTTTCACGCCATTTTCATCGAGAAACTCGACCCGCGCCACAGGAATGCCCATCTGGATGGTCTGGATCACGGCGCTGACGGCTTCGCCCGTGCCGGGGAACGAACACACGGCCGCCGAGATCGCTTCCGGCAGCGGATACAGTTTCACGGTCACTTCCGTGATGATGCCCAACGTCCCTTCGCTGCCGACGAACAAGCGCGTCAGGTCGTAGCCGGCCGACGATTTTTTCGCCCTCGTTCCCGTCTTGATGATGCGGCCATCGGCCGTCACCACGGTCAGGGCCAGTACGTTTTCGCGCATGGTGCCATAGCGCACGGCGTTCGTGCCCGAGGCGCGCGTGGCCGCCATGCCGCCCAAAGACGCATTGGCGCCCGGGTCGATGGGGAAGAACAGGCCAGTGTCGCGGATTTCTTCATTGAGCTGCTTGCGCGTTACGCCTGCCTGCACGGTGGCCGTCAAGTCTTCACCATGCACGGCGACCATCTGATTCATTTGCGACAGATCAATCGTCACGCCGCCATGCAGGGCCAGTACGTGGCCTTCGAGCGAGGTGCCGCTGCCGTAGGCGATGATGGGCACGTCGTGCGCGCTGCACAGCTTGACGGCGGCCGCCACTTCCTCGGTGGAATGGGCGAAGATGACGGCGTCTGGCAGCATGGGGGGATAGCTCGACTCGTCGCGTCCATGGTGTTCGCGCATGGCTTGCGTCATGGAAAAGCGGTCGGCAAAGATCAGGGAAAGTACGGCAGCAAGAGAGTCTGACAGCGGTTTTTTCAGTACCGCCAACTGGTCAGTTTGATTCACGCAAGTCCTCCGTTTTTTTATTCTACCCCGCACCTGGAGATTTTACCGAAGCACTATTTTTGCCAGTTGTAAAAAATTCCACATGATGCGCCGCGCGGTGGTTGTAAATGAGAATCATTTCTATTAAAATGCCCGCCAGTAGTTATTTTGCAATGCGTGCTTCAACCCGAAAGGCCATGCCCATGAGATTCCCCCTGTCCCTCGCCGCCGTCCTGCCCGCCTGCGTACTGGCCCTGAGCGCTTGCAGCAGCGTCGCACCCGTCACCGGTGCCGGCGCCACCGCGGTTGCGCCTGCCGTTGCGCAAGACGTGCGCCAGCTGGGCGAGATCGTTGACCTGCGCAGCGGCAAGCGCGTGACTGCCGAGCAATTGCTGGCCCAGCTGGCCGCCGCGCCGCGTGTCATCGTGGGCGAGCAGCATGACCAGCTCAGCCATCACCAGATCGAGCAATGG
Source organism: Janthinobacterium sp. HH104 (assembly GCF_001758715.1). Classification (NCBI taxonomy): domain Bacteria; kingdom Pseudomonadati; phylum Pseudomonadota; class Betaproteobacteria; order Burkholderiales; family Oxalobacteraceae; genus Janthinobacterium; species Janthinobacterium sp. HH104. Next base: position 74,356 of record NZ_LRIB01000035.1, read on the forward strand.
CTGTTGCAGCAGTTGCAGGGCCAGCGTCCGCAAGGCAGCGTGTTGCTGGAAATGCTGAACCCGGACCAGCAAGCCAAGGTGGACAAGGTCAAGCCGTGGCTGCAGACGGACCCCGTCGTGCGCCCCGAACACGTGGCCGAGCTGGTGGCCTGGCAGCCGAACTGGAAGTGGGCGCAATATGGCGACCTGGTCATGACCGTGATGCGCGCGCCGTATCCCGTCTGGTCGGCCAACCTGGACCGCAGCGAGATCAAGCAAATGTTTATCGAGAAGCCGGCCGTGCAGGGCAAGCATTCGAACCTGGCCAACGATGGCAAGGTGCATGACAAATTGAAAGACATCATCCGCGTCATGCACGACAACCAGATCGACGAACCGCGCCTGGCCGCCATGCTGTCGGTGCAGCAGCAGCGCGACCGCCGCATGGCCGAGCGCCTGCTGGCCGCACCCACGCCTGCCGTGCTGATCGCCGGCGCCTACCATGCACACAAGGACCTGGGCGTGCCGCTGCACGTACAGGACTTGACGGGCGGCCCCGCGCCGCTGGTGCTGGTCCTGGCGCAGCAGGGCGCGGCCGTCCAGGCGCCGCAGGCCGATTTCGTCTGGTTCACGCCGGTTGTTGCGCCCGCCGTCGCCAGCGCCAAGTAAACCGTTTTACCTCCGCCGGGCGTTCAGCCCGGCATTCTCCCCCAGCAAGCTTCTTCGCAGCAGCCAGGTAGTTCGTCCGATTTTTTTGCATGCGCGTGCGCGCCGTTGGCGCAGCCATGCCTGTTACCTGTTGAAGCTTCCATGCGTATCTCCTGTCTCAAAGCCGCTACCTGCGGCGTCGTTCTTTCCGTGTTGCATGCCAAGGCGCAAGCGTCCACCTTGCCGCACGACATGTCGCCGCTGGGCATGTTTTTCGCTGCCGACCAGGTCGTCAAAAGCGTACTCATCGGCTTGCTGGTCGCCGCGCTGGCCACCTGGGTGGTCTTGCTGGTGAAGGGCGCCAGTTTGCTGCAAGCCCGGCGCACGGCGGCGCAAGCCGTCGCCGTGCTGAAGACGGCGACTTCTTTGCCGGACGCGGCAGCAAAGAGCGGGGCGTCCGTGCTGGCGCAACAGCTGCTCGGCGACGTGCAGCAGGAACTGACTCTGTCGCACGCCAGCGCGCCGGCGGCGGCCCTGAAGGAGCGGGCCGGCTTTCGCCAGGAACAGTTCATTGCGCAGCAGGTACGCGCCATGACGCAAGGCATCGGCCTGCTCGCCAGCATCGGCGCCGTGGCGCCGTTCGTCGGCCTGTTCGGCACCGTGTGGGGCATCATGAACAGTTTCATCGGCATCGCCGTCAGCCAGAGCACGAATTTGGCGACAGTCGCGCCCGGCATTGCGGAAGCCTTGCTGGCCACCGCCCTGGGCCTGGTGGCGGCGATTCCCGCCGTCGTCATCTACAACGTCTTGAGCCGGGGCATCAACCAGTACAAGGCGCAGCTGCGCGCCGCTTCCGCACAAGTGCTGCTGATGCTGAGCCGCGACCTCGACGCGCGCAAGCAGGCCTGAGCCATGGCTTCCCTGTTCCCTACGCCGGATGACGACACGGCCGACATGCCGGAACTCTGCGAGATCAATGTCACCCCCTTCATCGACGTGATGCTGGTGCTGTTGATCATCTTCATGGTGGTCTCGCCATTGGCCACCGTCGACCTGAAAATCGACTTGCCGGCCGCCACGGCCAAGCCGGAACCGCGCCCCGACAAGCCCCTGTTCGTTTTCCTGAAAGCGGACCACAGCCTGTACTTGGGCGAGGCACCCGTGGCGCGCGAGCAATTGGGCAGCCTGCTCGACGCGCAGACGGGCGGTGACCGCCAGCGCACCCTGTTTTTCCAGGCCGACAAGCAAGCGGCGTATGAAGACGTGCTGGGCGTGATGGATGCCCTGCGCCAGGCCGGCTACCTGAAAGTGGGCCTGGTGGGCCGGGAGGGCGGGTGAATCCGCGTCCGATATTGAGCTGGGGCATCGCCACGTCGCTGGTAGTGGCCGCCGTGCTGGCGCTGCTGCTGTGGGCCGGCTGGCGGCCCGTCAGCGTGGCGCCCGCCAATCCGGCCGCCAGCGTGATGGTGGTGTTTGCCGCGCAAGCGATGTCGCCGGAAACACGGCAAGCGGCAGCGGCAGGGGCGCGCCACTCGGCGGCGTCCAGTGCCGCCCAACCCAAAAAGAGCACGGCCAGGCAAGAGGCGCTTCCCGTGCTGGCGCGCGCCGCCGCGCCGGAGATTGTCGCCGCTGAAAAAGAGGAAAAGACAACGCCCAGCCCGTCAACAGATTCTGGCAAGGATGCCGCGAAGGAAGCGTCCGTGCCCGCGCAAGCGAGCAGCAGCGCCACGCCGGCGCCGGCCGCCGTGCGCGGTCCGCAGGCGGCGCCATTCGATAGCGATACGCCGTCGACCAATGCCGCGCCCGTCAGCTGGCAAAGCCGCGTGCTGGGCCATCTGGCCCATTTCAAGCGCTATCCGGGCGACGCGCGCCAGCGCAAGCGGGCCGGCGCCGCCTGGGTACGTTTCCAGGTGGACCGCGACGGCAAGCTGCTGGCCAGCGAACTGGTCACCTCATCGGGCACGGTGCTGCTCGACCGCGAAGCGCTGCAAGTGCTGCAGCGCGCGCAGCCGCTGCCGGCGCCGCCCGACAACGTCCTGCACCAGGGCACGGTGACAGTGACCTTGCCCGTGTCGTTCAAGCTCGACGCCGAGAGCGGCCACGGCGCCAGCTGAATTTTCAATCACATAAGAAATCGAGGGTGTATGCATATCAAGACAATGACGCAGGCCGTGGGCATCTGCATGGCTTTGCTCGCGCAGCAGGGATGGGCGCAACAGGCACAAGAAAGTGGCAAGGTCGTGTTTTCGCCGCTGAACGTATCGGGCGAGGCTGTGTCGGCGGAACAGCAGGCGCTGGAAAAACCGGGCGCCGTCAGTGCGCGCGGCGCTGATACGCGCTTGCAGCCGGTCGACCAGATACTGCGCGGTATGCCGGGCACGTTTACCCAGATCGATCCGGCGCAGGGCGCCGTCAGCGTCAACATCCGCGGCCTGTCCGGCTTTGGCCGGGTCAACACCATGGTCGATGGCGTGACGCAGAATTACTATGGCAGCGCACCGTCGGAAGTGGCGCATGGTAGCGTGCCAAGCAGCCAGTTCGGCGCCCTGATCGACCCGAATTTCATCATCGGCGTGGACGTGTCGCGCGGTAATGTCGTCGGTGGCGACGGCGTCAATGCGCTGGGCGGCAGCGCCAACTTCCGCACCATCGGCGTCGATGACGTGGTGTTTGCGGGCGAGAAGGTGGGCGCGCGCACGAAAATGTCCGCTGGCAATAACGGCGTGGGACGCAGCGCCATGCTGGCCGTGGCCATGAAAAACCCCGCCTTCGATGGCGGCAGCGTCGGTTTCATGGCGGCCACGAGCGCGAGCGTGATCGGCAACAACTACAAGAACGGCAAGGGCATGGATAGCGAGCAATTCGGCTTCGGCTACAACCGTTTCTATCAACAAAAGCCGAAGTCGCAATTGCTCAAGCTGGACCTCAAACTGAGCGACTTCCATGTGCTGGAACTGTCGGCGCGCGATTACCGCAATACGTTTACGCGCCGCGATATCCAGAGCGATGATTACTATGTGAAATATCACTACACGCCGTTTTCGGAATTGATCGATCTGAGTGTGACGGCCAGCAGCAGCCGTGGCAAGCAGAAATACATGCCGGAAGCCTTGATCAATTTCGTCAACACGAGCACGGCCAACCGCGCCGACGCCTTTGACATCAACAACACGAGCAGCTTCAAGCTGGCGGGCGGCGATGCGCTGGTGACCGTGGGCGGCAAGCTGATGCGCAATCAATACAGCAAGCACGTGGAAAGCCTCGTCGACGATCCCGACAATCCGGACGCGAACCGGCAATCGATTGAAAACAATACCTTTGGCCCGGTCGGCAAGCAAAAGATCGACAGCCTGTATGCGGGCCTGCAATACAACCGCGGCATCTATCAGGTCAATGCCGGGCTCAATTACACGCGTTTTGAATTGACGGGCTACAAGCCGGCCTGTGACGAGCGCGTGAAATGCTTCCCGCAAGGGGAGGCGAATATCGCGCTGAAGGAACACGGGATCAATCCTTCGCTGCTCGTTTCCGCGCAGGTCACGCCATGGTTCCAGCCGTTTGCCAGCGCCGAGCGCACCATGCGCGGGCCGAATCCGCAGGAAGTGTTTTTTTCGAATGACGGCGGCGCGTCGATGAACCCGTTTTTGAAGGGCGAGAAAGCGACGACCTATCAGCTGGGCTTCAATTCCAGCCTGCACGGTTTGCTGAGCGCCAACGATGCGCTGAACTTCAAGGCGCTGTATTTCAAGAGCAAGATCGACGGCTATATCACCAGCCAGTCCTTCCTCGTCTGTGACAACGGGCGCAAGTGCAATATCTCGGAAGTGATCGCCACGGACTGGGAGACTGTCGACGAATACGTGACCAATATGTATATCTACATCAACTCGGCCACGCCCGTACGCACGCGCGGCTGGGAACTGGAAGCCCAGTATCAGCTGGGCCCGGCTTTTGCGCGGCTGTCGTACACGCGTGAAAAGACCAGCCAGCCCACCTCGATCGCCAGCGCGTGGTTTGGCGCGTCCGACATCAGCGAGCTGCCCAGCACCTACTACAACCTCGACGTGGGCACGCGCTTGCTGGACAATAAAATGGAGGTGGGCGCCATCATCAAGCACACGGGATCGAACCGCCGCCTGTCGCCGGACAATGAAGCCGATGCGGTGACGGGGGAAGTGGCGAAGGTGGACAATCCGAAGATCCCGGCCGTGATCGATTTGTATGCGAGCTGGCAAGTGACGAAAAACCTGTTCCTGCGCCTGTCGGTGCAGAACGCCATGGACAAGAATTATTCGGAAGCGCTGAACCGGCTGAACTCGATGCCGTCGCAGTCACAGGACAACACGCCGATGAGTACGGCGCGGGGCAGGACGTATGTGGCGGGGCTGGAGTGCCGGTTTTAAATAAACCCCGGTACCCGGTACAAGCACCGGGGTCGTTTCCTTCGGAATCGGAATCCGGCCCATTGGGCCGGATTCCCCCTGCAGGGTACGACCCCAGCTCTTCGTTTTGGGTTAATTAATACTCGCTTAATACTCGCGCGGCGTCGTTCCATAATAGCTATGGATCGACGTCGCCCAGGCTTGGTCCGCCATGTTCGGCCAGTTATCGGTGTCGAAGCCGGGTGCGTTTTCGATGCGTTCCTTGTCGACGTTGAGGGTGAAGCGCTTGTTGACGGTGTCGAGCAGCAGCGCTTCCCACGGCACGGCGAACAGTTTTTCGCCGATGGTGAACACGCCACCGTGCGACATGACGGCGTAGGCGATTTTGCCGCTGCGCATGTCGATCATGATTTCCTTGATTTCACCCAGATGTTCATCCTTGGCGTTGTGCACATGGTCGCCGATCAGGGTGTCTGCACCCATCAGTTCAGGGCCGGGACCTTTGTGGCCGCGGTTGACATACATGCCGTAGGCGTCGCGTTCTTCGTAGCTCATGATGGACCTCCTGTTGAAAATGCCAGTGTGCCGCCAGGGTGCGGCAGGGTCTGTTCGCTCTCCCACATAAAGTATGGAATTGGAAATATTTCAGTTATTGCTAGCTTGCAATTTTGTTGTGCGTAGACAGCAGGAGGGGGAGGGATAGTCGGTATTTGGCGCAAATTTCCGCGCGCGGGAGGCGACGCAGGCGGGCTTTAGTGTATAATTTCAATTTCCCGCACGTGCCGTTCGGCACCATCTGCAATGACCAAATTTGTCTTCGTCACTGGTGGCGTTGTGTCTTCCCTTGGAAAAGGGATTGCCGCCGCCTCCCTCGCCGCGATCCTCGAATCGCGCGGCCTTAAAGTCACCATGCTCAAGCTCGACCCGTATATCAACGTCGATCCTGGCACGATGAGCCCTATGCAACACGGTGAAGTATTCGTCACCGACGACGGGGCCGAAACCGACCTCGACCTCGGTCACTACGAGCGCTTCATTTCCACCCGCATGAAAAAGGTGAATAACTTCACCACTGGCCAGATCTATGAATCGGTGATCCGCAAGGAACGCCGGGGCGAATATCTGGGCAAGACCGTGCAGGTGATTCCGCATATCACCAATGAAATCCAGGATTACATCCGCCGTGGCGCCGAAGGCTACGACGTGGCCCTGTGCGAAATCGGCGGCACCGTCGGCGATATCGAATCGTTGCCATTCCTGGAAGCGGCGCGTCAGCTGAGCCTGCGCGCCGGCCGCAAGAACACGGCCTTCGTCCACCTGACCTTGGTGCCTTACATCGCCTCGGCCGGTGAACTGAAGACCAAGCCGACCCAGCACTCGGTGCAAAAGCTGCGCGAAATCGGCATCTTGCCAAACGCGCTGCTGTGCCGCGCCGACCGCGCCATCCCGGAAGACGAGCGCGCGAAAATCTCGCTGTTCTCGAACATCGAGGAAGACGCCGTCATTTCCGTGTGGGATGTCGACACCATCTACAAAGTGCCGCAAATGCTGCACGACCAGGGTCTCGACAAGATCATCTGCGATGCGCTGGACCTCGATCCCGCACCGGCCGACCTGTCGATCTGGAGCAAGCTGATCTACACGATGGAACACCCGAAGGCGGAAGTGACCGTCGGCATGGTCGGTAAGTATGTCGAGCTGACCGAGTCGTACAAGTCGCTGATCGAAGCGCTGCGCCACGCCGGCATCCACACGGAAAGCCGCGTCAACATCGAGTACATCGATTCGGAAGAAATCGAAACGACCGGCTGCGACGGCCTGGGCAAGTACGATGCCATCCTGGTACCGGGCGGCTTCGGCAAGCGCGGCGTGGAAGGCAAGATCAAGGCGGCCCAGTTCGCCCGTGAAAACAAGATCCCTTACCTGGGCATCTGCCTGGGCATGCAAGTGGCTCTGATCGAATACGCGCGCAACAAGGCAGACATGCCGAACGCGAATTCGACCGAGTTCGACCTTGATACGGATCAACCTGTCGTTGCACTGATCAATGAGTGGCAAAACCACGATGGTAAAGTCGAGTTGCGCGATGAAAACTCGGACCTAGGCGGTACCATGCGCCTGGGCGCGCAGACCTGCGCCGTCAATCCGGGCACCCTCGCCGCCGAGATCTACGGCAGCGTGGTGACCGAGCGTCACCGTCATCGCTACGAAGCCAATAATCACTACCTGGCCCGTGTCGAAGCGGCTGGCCTGATCGTTTCGGCCCGTACGCCGAGCGAAGATTTGTGCGAAATCATGGAATTGCCACGCACGGGTGAAAATGCCCACCCATGGTATATGGGCGTGCAATACCATCCCGAGTTCAAGTCGACGCCACGCACCGGCCATCCGTTGTTTACCTCGTTCATCAAGGCAGCGCTGGCGCACAAAGAAGCCAACGCCGTCGCTGAATAACGCCGGTCGATCGCGACAGTATTACCCGTAAGACAGCTCCCGGCCTGATGGTTCCCGCCGGGAGTTTCTTTGCCCCCTTTGTGCAATTGCGCATCAGAACGCAGTGTGCAGCCCCTGTTACGCTTAACTTTGGAGAATGACATGAGTGCTATTGTTGATATTATCGGTCGCGAAATCCTGGACTCGCGCGGTAACCCGACCGTCGAATGCGATGTGTTGCTGGAATCGGGCGTGATGGGCCGTGCGGCCGTACCGTCGGGTGCCTCGACCGGTTCGCGCGAAGCCGTGGAATTGCGCGATGGCGATGCCAAGCGCTACTTCGGCAAGGGCGTGTTGCAAGCATGCGAAAACATCAATACCGAAATCTCCGAAGCCATCATGGGCCTGGACGCCAATGAACAGGCTTTCCTCGACCGTACCCTGATCGACCTGGACGGCACGGAAAACAAATCGCGCCTGGGCGCCAACGCCATCCTGGCCGTCTCCATGGCTGTCGCCAAGGCTGCCGCCGAAGAAGCGGGCTTGCCGCTGTACCGCTATTTCGGCGGTTCGGGCGCCATGCAGATGCCAGTGCCGATGATGAACGTCATCAATGGCGGCGCACACGCCGACAACAACCTGGACATCCAGGAATTCATGATCATTCCCGTGGGCGCCCCGTCGTTCAAGGAAGCCGTCCGCTACGGCGCGGAAGTGTTCCACACGCTGAAAAAGATCCTGCACAAGAAGGGCCTGAACACCAACGTGGGCGACGAAGGCGGTTTCGCGCCATCCTTGGCCAACCATGAAGAAGCCATCAAGCTGATCATCCAGGCCATCGAAGAAGCGGGCTACGAGCCAGGCACGCAGATCGCCATCGGCCTCGATTGCGCCGCGTCCGAGTTCTACAAGAACGGCAAGTACGAAATGGAAGGCGAAGGCCTGAGCCTGACGGCCACCGAGTTCACCAACCTGCTGGCGACCTGGTGCGACAAGTACCCGATCATCTCGATCGAAGACGCGATGCACGAAGGCGACTGGGACGGCTGGGCGATCCTGACGGCGGAACTGGGCAAGAAAGTGCAACTGGTCGGCGACGATCTGTATGTCACCAACACCAAGATCCTGAAAGAAGGCATCTCGAAAGGCATCGCCAACTCGATCCTGATCAAGATCAACCAGATCGGCACCCTGACGGAAACCTTCGCCGCCATCGAAATGGCCAAGCGCGCCGGCTACACGGCCGTCATTTCGCACCGCTCGGGCGAAACCGAAGACTCGACCATCGCCGATATCGCCGTTGCCACGAACGCCCTGCAGATCAAGACCGGCTCGATGTCGCGCTCGGACCGCATGGCCAAGTACAACCAGCTGCTGCGTATCGAGGAAGACCTGGGCGACATCGCCAGCTACCCTGGCCGCGATGCGTTCTATAATCTGAAGTAAGCTGATGTAAAACCCACTGGCCGGCCGGAGATATCCGGCCGGTTTGTTAACCGACTACCCCATGCGCCTGATTACGCTCGCCCTGGCAGCCCTGCTGCTGCTGATCCAATTTCCCCTCTGGCTGGGTAAAGGCGGCTGGCTGCGCGTTGCCGACATGGAAGCCCAAGTGGCGGTGGCGAATAAAAAGAATGTGGAATTGAAGGCGCGAAACGCCAAGCTCGAATCCGAAGTGCGCGACCTGAAAGATGGTACGGGCGCCGTCGAGGAGCGTGCCCGCTATGAGCTGGGCATGGTCAAACAGAATGAGATTTTCGTGCAGATCGTGCGCAAGGGACAAACCCCGCCACTGCAGGAAACGCCGGTGGACGCTGCCGCGCCGCACTGAGTACTTCCCACTTGCCAGCCTGGACCGATTGCCAGGCTGACATATCACAGCTTTATTGCTACCTGGTACTTCTTACTTTCTACTGCTATGCACGACTGTCTTGCTGTTTGCTGATCAGAAACGGGCCTTGCCGGTCGAGATCAGGTAGAAATGGATGCCGGTAACGACGACGGCGACGGCGATCAGTGCGGTTTCGAGAATCATCATATAAAAATCCTTTCAGTATTTAGTTAGCCGCGCGAGGCCAAGAAACGCAACTCGGCTGCGAGGTTAGGCATCAGCTTTTCGTAGCGGTTCGCTTCCGAGTTCAGCAGGGCGAAATCGTGCTTGCTGGGGCGTACATAGCGCTCGTCGTCAGCGCTGGTCGTCGCGCTGGCGATGACTTCCTTCTGGGCCAGGTCGCTGTATGGCTTGGAAGCGAGCAGGGCGCCCAGGAAGGCGCGCGTGGCGCGGCCCAGGTTGCTGAAGTAGTTGTCGTTGTCGTTGCTGTAGGTGTTGGTAAAAGTGGACATATGCCCTCCATGAATGGTCTGTTGTTGCATTGCACAATAATGGAGTTGGCAATATATGTCTAATTCCAAATTCCAATTTCAGAAATTCAGGAAGCGAATAATAAGGGCGTAGCCGCCGGCCACGCCCTGAAAAAGAATTTGTTACGAAATGTTTATCCGGCGGCGATGCGTCCCAAACCCGGATCGTCGCTGAAAAAGCCGTCCAGTCCCGTCTCGATATAGCGCCGCATTTCCGCCACGGATCCCGCTTCGTTGCGCGCGTTTTCACCATTGCCATCGCGGAAGTCGGCCGCCAGGAAACGGTTTTCCGGACGGAAGGTCCACGTGTGCAGCAGCAAGCCCGCCTGGTGCGCATCGTCGACGATGGACGAGGGCTTGGCCAGGCGCTGGTCGGCGCCCAGTGGGATGATTGCTCGCGTTGGCGGCGCCACCACGTCCGCATAGGCGGCGATGTCGCGCAGGCCGGCCGGCGTCGTCATCTGCCCGAACGTCAGCTTGCCGCCCACCTTGGCCATGTCCATCGGGCGGATATCGCCGCCCACCACCAGTTGCATCAGGCGCACGTTGGCGCGCCGTCCCAGCTTCTCGCGTAGGTACTTCAGGTTCGCCACTTCGAAGGACTGGATTTCGATCGGTGCGCGGCGCGTGTACTCGTGCGCCAGCATGGTTGAGAGGAAACGGTCTTCCAGCGCCAGGCCCGCATCGCGGAAGTAGGTCGAGCTTTTCAGCTCGGGCACGAGGCCGATGATGCGGCCGCTGGCGGCTGATTGCGCTGCAACAAAATCGATGATTTCTTCCCACGTGGGGATCTGGAATTGTCCATCGTACAAGGTATTGCCGGTGCGTACTTTCGGCAGCCGTTCGATGGCGCGCAGGGTTTTCAATTCCGCCAGCGTAAAGTCATCGACGAACCAGCCTTCGTGCCATTCGCCGTCGACCATCTTCTTGCCGCGCCGGCTGGAAAATTCAGGACGGCGCGCCACGTCGGTGGTGTCGATCAGATTGCTTTCATGGCGCGCCACGAGGATGCCGTCGCGCGTGGCGACCAGGTCCGGCTCCACGTAGTCGGCGCCGTCGAGGATGGCCTTGGCGTACGACGCCAAGGTATGCTCGGGACGCAGGGCGCTGGCGCCCCGGTGGGCGAACACGAGCGGACGGGCAGGTGGCGGAGCCAGCAGGCCGGCCGCAAAGCCCGGCGCGGCGGCCAGCGCCAGGCCGCCAGCGGCCGCCCGGACGAAGCTGCGGCGCGAAAAATGCCGTTGCGGCAAGATTGGAGTGCGCATCAGAAGTCCGCCGTCAAGGTCAGGAAGCCCTGGCGCGGGGCGATCGGGAAGGTGTTGTACGTCTTGTCGGCCGCACCCACGACCACGTTCAGCGATCCCGCGCGGTTGGCCAGGTTGCTGACGTTGAGTCTCCAGCGCGGGTTCTTCAGCCAGCTGGCCATGGCCGGCAGCTTGCCCGACACGCCCAGGCCCATCAGGAAATAGCTGGGCACGGACAAATCGTTGGTGTACGTCGCGTAGCGCTTGCCCACATAGTCTCCCGTCAGCTGTACTTCGATATCGCCAAACGTCGCCGAGGCCACGAACTTGTTCAGCCACTCGGGCGAGCCGGGCACGTTCTTGCCAGCAGTCAAGACCAGCGCGGCGCCATTGTTGTAATTGTCCGCGTACTGCGAACGGTTGTACGACAGGGCATTGTAGAAAGAAAAATTGTTGCCGAAGTGAACGGTGCCGGCGATATCGATGCCGTCCGTGCGCACGCTGCCCACGTTGGCCAGCACGGGGTTGCCGCCGATGATAGAGGAAATCACGGGGGTCGGGCTGATCTGCAGCAAGCGGTTGCTGAAGTCGACGTGGTAGACGTTGACTTGCCCATCGATGGCCGTGATGGCGCCCAGGTTCAATGGATGGCTGCCGCGCACGCCCACTTCATAGGTGAGGGCCGTTTCCGGCTTGGCGTCACGCTTGAACAAATCAAAAGCGGCCTGGCTCGACAAGCTCCACGGCGAGGCGCCGCCACCGCCATAGGTGACGAACTGGCGCATGTTTTTCTGGATATTGAAATACAGCTGGTCTTGCGGCGTGACATCCCAGCGCGCGCCCACTTGCGGCAGGAACCATTTTTTCGTGTTGATGGTGCCGACCGGCAAGGCCGTCGAACCACCGGCGATGGCGCCCTTGGCCGGCTGTACGGGGAATTGGCCATCGGCAAACTGCAGGCTGGACTTGAAGCCGGCTTGCAGGGCGATATCGGGGCGGATGCGCCATTCATCCTGCAAGTGCAGCTGCACCACCTTGTTGTCGATCTCGCTGCCGTATTGCGTGATCAAGGGATTGCTCGGGCGGTCGTACGGCGAGGTCGGGTTGTTGACGTCGAGCGCATACCAGCGGCGGTAGGCGGACGAGCGGTTCTGTTCCAGCCACAGGCCCGCTTCGAGCTGGTGATTGCCGATTTCCTTGCGCAGGGTGGAAATGAAGCCGCCGCGCTTGATGTCGTATTCCGTCGTGCGCACGGCGTAGCCCGAGTTGCCGAAGACTTCCTTCAGGTTCTGCTTCGGATAGTACACGCTGAACAGGCCCGGCAAGCCGGCCACGCCGATGGGGCCGGCCACCACGCCCGCGCCGTCATCCTTGTGGTAATACACCTGGTTGGACCAGGTCATGCCTTCGGACAAGTTGGCGTCGAACTTGGCGTAGGCCAGGTAATCGGTGCGCTGCGCATCGCTGTAGTAATTGCGGTAATTGTTGCCGTCCGCGGCGGGCGTCGCGCCCGTCGGCGACAGGTAATTGAGGGCCGCCTTGAAGTCCGGATACAGGAAGGGGCGCGTGTACGGCGCGCTCGTTTCGCCGGCCACGTGCACGGTGCTGTCTTCATTCGGCTCGATCTTGTCCGAGTAATTGAAGAACAGGGTCAGCTTGCCCGCGTCGCTGCGGTTGACGTATTTGGCGTTGAACTGGTCGCCGCCCTGGCGCGCATCGAAGTCCCAGGCCCGCGCTTCGTGGTGCAGAATGGAAAAGTAGGCGCTGCTGCCGTCGCCGAAGGCGCCCGTGTCGTAGCGGGCAAACGTGCGCGAGGTGCGGTGGCTGCCCACCGTTTGCTGCACGCTGGCGCCCTGCGTGGCCAGCGGGTCGCTGGAATAGGTTTCGATGGTGCCGCCTAGGTTGCTGGTCGAGGCCGTGGCCAGGTCGCCCGCACCCGACGACAGCACGACGCTGCGCACGTTTTCGCTGATGACGGCACGCTGCGGCGACAGGCCGTTGTAGTTGCCGTACTGCTGGTCACCCAGCGGCACGCCATCCATGGTGTAGCCCAGTTGCTGGCCCGAAAAACCATGCACGAACAGTGACAGGTTCTGTTCGTTGTTGCCCCACGGGTCGGCCGTCTGGAAGCTGACGCCCGGCAAGGTCTGCAAGGCTTTCAGGGGATTCGTGCCGGGCAGGATCTTCTGGATTTCATTCTTGCTCAGGGCGACGGAAGAGCGCGTCTTGCGCGAGGAAATCTCCACGGTGGCCATCGGTGCGCCGTCATCAGCGGCGGCGGCCATGTCGGTAGTGGCCGAAGCCACGGCGGCGGCGACGGCCGTTTGCGCCAGGGCAGGCAAACTCAAGCCTGCGGCGCAAGCGCCCAGCAACACGTGGAAGGAATGGCGGCGCAGGGCCAGCGTCAAGTGGGTGTTCATCATCAGCCTGTGGAAAGTATTGGGAGGAATACAAGCTGCGCAGCGTAACGGCGGCGCGTGACGGGCTGATGACGAACTGATGACGGGAAGATGACAGCAGAAACAAAAGCGCCACCTCAAGGGCGGCGCGAAGAATATTACAATTAGTTGATGCTGGCTGCGGGTGGTATGAGCACCTCTGCCGGCGCATCCGTGACGAACAGCTGCGCGCAATCGACCTTGTCGAACTCGTAGTGCTGGCCGCAGAAATCGCAGTTCACGCCCACTTGTCCCACTTCTTCCAGGGTGCTGTTGACTTCTTCCTCGCCCAGCATCTTGAGCATATTGCCGACTTTTTCGCGCGTGCAGCTGCAATGGAAGCTCGGGTGCAGCGGGTCGAAGACGCGGATCGTTTCTTCCCAGAACAAACGCTGCATCAGGGTCTCGATGTCCGTCGACAGGATTTCCGCCTCTTTCAGGGTCGAGGCCAGCATCACGGCGCGGTTCCACGTGTCGAGCGCATCTTCTTCCGACACGGGCGTCGCTTCGGCCTTGCCGCCATGGTGGGGCAGCTTTTGCAGCAGCAGGCCGCGCGAGACGGTGTCGTCCGTGGCCAGCCACAGACGCGTGTCGAGCTGTTCCGAGCGCAACATGTAGTTTTCGATCACGGTCGCCATGTCGTCGCCGTCCAGCGGCACGATGCCCTGGTACGGTTGCTGGCCTGGCACTTTGTCGGCCGGGTCCAGGGTGATGATGAAGCGGCCCTTGCCCGTGGCGTTGAGCAATTGCGGCACGGTGGCCACGTCGGCGATGATGGCGTCCGGGTCGAGCTTGGCCGTGGCGCGCAGGCGCAGGTCGGAGTCGCACTCGACCACCATTAGGCGCACGGGACCGTCACCATGGATTTGCATGATGATGGAGCCGTTGAATTTCAGGTTGGCCGACAGCAGGGCGGCGGCAGCCACCATTTCGCCCAGCACTTTTTTCACGGCCGTCGGATAGGCGTGGCGCGACACCACTTCCTGCCAGGTGTGGGACACGTCGATGAACTGGCCGCGCACGGCGGCGTTGTCGAAAATAAATTTTTGCAGGGTATCCTGGCCGGTAGCGGCTGCGCTGACGGCGCCCGTGGTTTCAGTCGTCATTCTTTTATCCAATCTTCTTGAGTTGCGTATTAAATAGCTGGCCGCGCTGTACATAGTTCACGGCGTTGCCTTGTAACCTGGTGATATCGTCTGCCATCAGGGCCCGCACGGCTTTCGCCGGTGAGCCGAGGATCAGCATATTGTCGGGAAATTCCTTGCCTTCCGTGACCAGCGCGCCCGCGCCGACCAGGCAGTTCTTGCCGATCTTCGCGCCATTCAGGATCACGGCCTGGATGCCGATCAGGGCGCCATCGCCGATCGTGCAGCCATGCAACATTGCCTGGTGGCCGATGGTCACGTTCTGGCCGATGTCGAGCGGGTAGCCCGGGTCCGTGTGCAGCACGGCGCCTTCCTGCACGTTGCTGTTGACGCCCACGGTGATGCGTTCGTTGTCGCCGCGAATCGTGGCGCCAAACCATACGGACGTATTCGCTTCCAGGGTCACTTTGCCGATCACGTTGGCCGTGTCGGCAACAAAAGCGGAAGCATCAATCTGCGGCGCATCGGCGCCCAATTGGTAGAGTGTCATCGTTAGCCTGTGGCGGTGGTGGAAGCGCCGGGCGCGGCCGGACGCGGAAGTTTTGCGCTATTTTACGCTGTTGCAGGGCAAGTCCGAGCGCCGACCGCCAATCCGGTATAATTATCGAACGGTCGTACTTTTATGTCCGCACTATCTACAGACACAGCATGTGGCGCCATTCGCGCCACTTTCAAGGCAGGCATGCGATGAAACCCCTGAAACTTTCCCGTTCCGAATTCATCAACATCCGCGGCGCCCGCACGCACGTGCGCCACTGGGGCCGCGAAGGGGCGCCCATCCTGTTCATGGTGCACGGCTGGATGGACGTGGCCGCCTCGTTCCAGTTCGTCGTCGACGAGCTGGCCGGCGACTGGCACGTGATCGCGCCCGACTGGCGCGGCTTTGGCCTGAGCGACTACACGCAATCGGACACCTACTGGTTCCCCGACTACCTGGCCGACCTGGACGCCATGCTGCTGCATTACTCGCCGGACGCACCCGTCAATCTGCTGGGCCACAGCATGGGCGCCAACGTGGCCGGCCTGTACGCAGGCGTGCGGCCCGAGCGCATCAGCCGCTTCATCAACCTGGAAGGCTTCGGCATGATGGCAACAAAACCGGAGCAGGCGCCGGGCCGCTACGCCAAGTGGCTCGATGAATTGCGCGAGCCGCCCGCCATGCGCAGCTATCCCACGCAAAAGGCCGTGGCCGAACGCCTGCAAAAGACCAACCCGCGCCTGCCGGACGAGCGCGCGGCGTTTCTGGCCGAGCACTGGTCGGCGCAGAACGAGGCGGGCGAGTGGGACATCATGGGCGACCCGCAGCACAAGCGGGTCAATCCCATCCTGTACCAGGTGGAGGAAGTGATGGCGTGCTGGCGCCGCATCACGGCGCCCGTGCTGTGGGTGGAGGCCGATGACACGAATATGTGGCAATGGATGGGGCCCAAGGAACAGGCACGCATCGAGATCGACCGGCGCTTGGCCTGCATCAAGGATGTGCGCTGCGAGATGATGCGCGATGCGGGCCACATGCTGCATCATGACCAGCCGGCGGCACTGGCGCGGCTCGTGGAAGCCTTTTTGGCCTGATGTGTGACGGGAACGCCGCAGCGCGATTTGACAAGCAGCGTACAATGAAAACTTCTTCCATGCTGAGCCCGTGCAGGGTATTGTTTTCACATGCTTAAAGTCGACCTGCATTGTCATTCGAATATCTCCGACGGCGTGCTCGCGCCCGCCGCCGTGGCTGCGTACGCACGCAAGGCCGGCGTCGATGTGTGGGCGCTGACGGACCACGATGAGGTGTCCGGTGTTGCCGCCGCGCGCGCGGCCGCGCTGGACCTGGGCATGCGTTTCGTGGCCGGCGTGGAAATTTCCATCACGTGGGCCGGCGAAACCGTGCACATTGTTGGCTTGCAAGTCGATGAAAACAATCCCGGTCTCGTGCAGGGCTTGCACCAGACGCGCTCTGGGCGCGACGCGCGCGGCCGCGAGATCGCCCGCCAGCTGGACCTGGCCGGTATTCCCGACGCCTATGAAGGGGCCTTGAAATTCGTCGGCAACCCGGACCTGATGTCACGCACGCACTTTGCCCGCTACATCGTGGAAATGGGGAAGTGCGCGAACATTCCCGACGTGTTCAAGAAATACCTGTCGGAAGGCAAGCCCGGTTATGTCGAGCACCGCTGGGCCACCCTGGCCGAAGCGGTGGGCTGGATACGCGGCGCGGGCGGCGTGGCCGTCATCGCCCATCCGGGCCGCTACCGCTTCAGCGACATGGCGCAAGGCGTGCTGTTCGATGAATTCAAGCAACTCGGCGGCGTGGCCATCGAAGTCGTCACGGGCAGCCATAGCCCGGACCAGTATCCCGAATACGCGCAGCTGGCCAACGCCTACGGCTTCCTCGCTTCGCGCGGCACGGATTTCCATGCGCCGGGCGAATCGCGCGTGGATTTTGCCAAGTTGCCGCCTTTACCTGCCAACGTGACCCCGATCTGGCACGACTGGTTCTAGGGCGCGGCTGGCCTGCGCGGGCTTGAAAAGTCGCGACTGCACACTTATCTTTTAGCTATTCTGTTTTCCGGAGCCAACGCCCATGAAACGTATCGTCCTTTTTATTGCAACCAATCTGGCCGTGATGCTGGTGCTGTCGCTCGTGCTCAGTTTGCTGGGCGTGGGCAATCCGGCGCGTGGCAGTACCTTGAACCTGGGTAGCCTGCTGGTGTTTTCGCTGGTGGTGGGCTTCACGGGATCGATCTTTTCCCTGTTGATCAGCAAACCGATGGCCAAGTGGAGCACGGGCGCGCGCGTGATCGACAACCCGACGTCGTCGACGGAATTGTGGCTGGTCAATACCGTGCGCGCGCTGTCCGAGCGGGCCGGCATCGGCATGCCGGAGGTGGCCGTGTACGAAGGCGACGCGAATGCGTTCGCCACGGGCGCTTTTAAAAATTCGGCGCTGGTGGCTGTCTCGACCGGCTTGTTGCAAAGCATGAACCGCGATGAAGTCGAAGCCGTGCTGGGCCACGAGATCGCCCACGTCGCGAATGGCGACATGGTGACCTTGACCCTGATCCAGGGTGTGGTGAATACCTTTGTCGTCTTCATGGCGCGCGTCGTGGGTTTCTTTGTCGACAATGTGCTGCTGAAAAATAACAACCGCGAAGGCGGCGGACGGGGCATCGGCTATTTCGTCACCGTGATGGTGTGCGAAGTGATCTTCGGCTTGCTCGCTTCCATCATCGTTGCCTGGTTCTCCCGCCAGCGCGAATTCCGCGCCGATGCCGGTTCGGCCAAGCTGCTGGGCAGCCCCACGCCGATGATGCATGCGCTGGCCCGCCTGGGCGGCGTGCCGCCGGGCGAGCTGCCGCAATCGATGCAGGCGCTGGGCATCAGCGGCGGCAATGGCGGTTGGGGCGCGCTGTTCGCCACCCATCCGCCGATCGAACAACGCATCGCCGCGCTGCGCGGCGTACAATAATGCTAACTTAACAAGCTGGTTCGCCAGAACGCTTACACATGAGTCAATTTTTCCAGATTCACCCCGACAATCCGCAATTGCGCCTGATCAAGCAGGCTGCGCAGATCATCCAGTCCGGCGGCGTCGTGGCCCTGCCTACGGATTCCTGCTATGCGCTCGTATGCCAGCTTGACGACAAGGGCGCCGTCGAGCGCCTGCGCCGCATCCGTGGCGTGGATGAAAAGCACCATCTCACCTTGCTGTGCCGCGACTTGAGCGAGCTGGGCGTGTACGCCCGCGTGGACAACCGCCAGTTCCGCCTGCTCAAGGCGGCCACGCCGGGCGCCTATACCTTCATCCTGGAAGCGACGAAGGAAGTGCCGCGCCGCCTCAGCCACCCGTCGCGCAAAACCATCGGCCTGCGCGTGCCGCAGCACCGCATCGTGCAATGTCTGCTGGAAGAGCTGGGCCAGCCCCTGCTGGGCGCGACATTGACTCTGCCCGGCGATGAAGAGAGCCTGACCGATGCCGACACCATCCGCGAACGCCTGGAAAAACTGGTCGACCTGATCATTGATGGCGGCGTCTGTGCGCATGGCCCCAGCACCGTGATCGACCTGACGGGACCGGAGGCGGAAGTGGTGCGCGTGGGCCGCGGCGACCCGGCCGTGCTGGGTTTGTAGAGGGGCAGGGCGCACCTGTTGCCGCGCCGGTCTTCACCTGTTCTTAATGACAACGTAAGAAAGAGGCTGTGGCGCCTCTGGTAGAATCGCGGTCATGAGCGATTTCAATACGATAGTCCAGACCATTGCGGTGTACCTGGTACCGGTGCTGTTTGCCATTTCCCTGCATGAGGCGGCGCATGGCTACGTTGCCCGCTATTTCGGCGACCCCACGGCTTCGAACGAGGGCAGGCTGAGCCTCAATCCCATCCGGCACATCGATCCTTTCGGCACGATCTTGCTGCCCTTGATGCTGTATTTCGCAATCCAGGTACCGTTCGGCTATGCCAAGCCGGTGCCCGTCGATTTCAGCCGCCTGCGCAATCCGAAGAAGCAGATGGCCTGGGTGGCGTTTGCCGGGCCTGGCGCCAATTTCGTCATGGGCCTGGGCTGGATGATCGCCTTTGTCGTGCTCAGCGTTATGCCGCCGACGGAAATGGGCATGTTTTTCCGCAAGATGGCGGGCGCCGGCGTCAGCGTGAATGCGGCCATGTTCGTCTTTAACCTGATTCCCGTGCCACCGCTCGATGGCGGACGCATCATGACAGGCTTGCTGCCGATGCAGCTGGCGCGCCCTTACGCCAGCATCGAGCGCTACAGCCTGTATGTGTTCGGTGCCCTGGTGCTGCTGATGTATACGGGCGTACTGAACCGCGCCTTGCTGGCGGCAATCGAATTTGTCATAGGCATTTTTGTCACCATGGTCACGCCCCTGACGGCCCTGTTGACGTGATACAAGCAACCGGATGGTCGCAAATAATTGATGGAAGTACCGATGCAAGCAATTGAACCAACAGTAGAAACCGAAGCGATTTCCGGCTGGCTGCGCCGCTGGGCGCCGCTGATCCCGGGCGGTGAAGTGCTGGACCTGGCCTGCGGCGCAGGCCGCCATGCGCGCCACCTGGTGAGCCTGGGCCACCCCGTGATCGCACTCGACCATGACCCGGAAATGCTGGAAAAAGCGGCCGGCACGGGCATCACCACCTCGCTGGTGGATCTGGAAGCGCCGGGCGCCGTATGGCCCTTCGCGCCCGGCCGCTTTGCCGGCATCGTCGTCACCAATTATCTGCACCGGCCGCTGCTGGACGCTATGGTTGCCAGCCTGGCACCCGATGGCGTGCTGCTGTATGAAACGTTTGCCGAGGGCAATGAGCAGTTCGGCAAGCCATCGAATCCGAAATTTTTGCTGAAGGAAGGCGAAATGCTGGCCTGGGCGGTGCAGCAGGGATTGCGTGTGGTAGCGTATGAGGATGGGCGCGTGGAACAGCCAAAAGCTGCTCTGGTGCAACGAATTTGTACCGTCCGGCCGGATTTTCCACGGTTGGCAGCGCTGCTGCCGACGTTTTGAGCGGCCATACTATGTCAGAATGCACCACAGGCGCGGGCTATCCGCTACAATCGTTGTTTTATTTATCGGCGCTATAAACTTACTATGATCAAGGGCAGCATTGTAGCAATCGTCACCCCGATGCACGCAGACGGCAGTCTGGACTTTCCAGGTCTGCGCAAGCTGATCGACTGGCATATCGCCGAGGGTACGGACGGCATCGTCATCGTTGGCACAACGGGCGAATCGGCAACAGTCAGCGTGGAAGAACACTGCGAACTGATCCAGTTGACCGTCGAACATGCCAAGGGACGCATTCCTATCATCGCCGGCGCCGGAGGCAACTCCACGGCCGAGGCCATCAAACTGACGCGCTACGCGAAAGAAGCGGGCGCCGATGCTGTCTTGCAAGTGGTGCCGTATTACAACCGTCCTACCCAGGAAGGCATGTACCAGCACTTCAAGGCCATCGCCGAAGCCGTCGACATCCCCGTCATCCTGTACAACGTACCGGGCCGTACGGTTGCCGACATGAGCAACGAGACCATCGTGCGCCTGTCCGCCATCCCGAATATCGTCGGCGTGAAAGATGCGACCGGCAATATCGGCCGTGGCATCGACCTGCTGCGTTTGGTTCCAGCGGACTTCGCCGTGTACTCGGGCGACGATCCGACCGCTATGGCGCTGATGTTCTGCGGCGGCCACGGCAATATCTCCGTGACGGCCAACGTCGCGCCGCGCGCCATGCACGAACTGTGCGCCGCGGCCATGGCGGGCGAGCGCGCCACGGCAATCGCCATCAATAACAAGGTTTTCCCTCT
Organism: Janthinobacterium sp. HH104; assembly: GCF_001758715.1. Taxonomy (NCBI): domain Bacteria; kingdom Pseudomonadati; phylum Pseudomonadota; class Betaproteobacteria; order Burkholderiales; family Oxalobacteraceae; genus Janthinobacterium; species Janthinobacterium sp. HH104. Next base: position 95,298 of record NZ_LRIB01000035.1, read on the forward strand.
GCACCAGAAGCTGTTTGTCGAGCCCAACCCGGTGCCCGTCAAATGGGCGATGGCCGAAATGGGCCTGATGCCTGCCGGCATACGCTTGCCACTGGTGCCGCTGGCTGAAAACTGCCATGCGACCGTGCGCGATGCCTTGCGCGACGCCGGCATCCTGTCTTAAGACCGAACTTCAAGCCCGGACTTGACCAGTCCGGACCTTCCCTGATTCCAGCTGCTACTTAGCTTCTTATCCAGTTACGACATGACTAATTGCAAGAAAAACCAATCGGCGCCTGCCACCATCGCCGTCCGCGGCATCGTCATCGGCGCCATCGCAGCCAGCCTCGCGGGCTGCGGCATGATCAGTTCGGTAGTCGGCGGCGACAAGGTCGACTACAAGTCGGTCAAGAAAGCCGGCACCCTGGACGTGCCGCCTGACCTGACGCAATTGCAGCAGGACAACCGCTACTCGCTGCCGGATGCGAAAAACGGCGTGGCCACGGCTTCCGGCTACAACGCGCAGCGCAACGCCACGGCCGGTACGCCAGTCGTCGTGGGCGCCGACGGCGTGGTCGGTGTCGTGCCGGTCACGGCAGGCGGCGTGAAGGTCGAGCGCGCGGGCAACCAGCGCTGGCTGGTCGTCAAGCAGTCGCCTGAAGTGCTGTGGCCGCAACTGAAGCAGTTCTGGGAAGATTCGGGCTTTACCATTGCCGTCGACCAGCCGACGGCTGGCATCATGGAAACCGAGTGGAATGAAAACCGCGCCAAGGTGCCGCAAGACTTTATCCGCAGCACCATCGGCAAGGCCTTCGATTCGCTGTACTCGACCGGTGAAAAAGACAAGTTCCGTACCCGCGTGGAGCGCCTGGCCGATGGCTCGACCGAGATCTACGTCAGCCACCGTGGCGTGGAAGAGGTTGTCACGGGCCGCGACAAGGAAACCACCACCTGGACCGCTCGCCCGAACGATCCGGGCCTGGAAGCGCAATTCCTGGCCAAGCTGATGACGCGCCTGGGCGCGGCCAGCGACGATGCGCAAGCGAAGACGGCTGTCGATGCCGCCATCGTGCAGCCGCAGCACGCCAAGCTGGTCGGCGACGCCGCCACGCCGGCGCGCGCAATCGAAGTCGATGAAGGTTTCGACCGCGCCTGGCGCCGTGTCGGCCTGGCGCTGGACCGCGTTGGCTTCACCGTGGAAGACCGCGACCGCACGCAAGGCACGTATTTCGTGCGTTACGTCGATCCGGACGCGGTCAAGAAAGACGGTTTCTTCTCGAAACTGTTCAGCTGGGGTTCGTCGTCCGACAAGGACAAGGAAGCGCAGCGCTACCGCGTCCTCGTCAAGGCCGGCACGGGCTCGACCAGCCTGGTCAGCATCCTCAGCAACGAAGGCCAGCCAGATACCTCGCCAGTGGCAGAGAAGATCCTGGGCCTGCTGAACGATCAGTTGAAATAAGGTTCACTGAGTGGCGGCGATCAAAAGCTGCCACGCATCATAAAAAAGGCTGGCCCGGTGCAAACCGGGACAGCCTTTTTATTTTGGGTACGCAATAGATGCTTGCGACGCCCAGCAAAACCGTAGCGAGCGCCAGTGATTTGTGGCTAAGAAGCGCAGCCGTACTTTAGTACGGTGAGCATCGCAGGCCGCAAAGCGCGGCGCGCAGTAGGTTTGGTTGGGTGTTTACCCAACAAAAAAGCCGGCCCTAAGGCCGGCTTTCTCTAGTGCAGGGTGCTAAATTACTTAGCAGCCGATGCAGCAGCCGAAGCAGCCGAAGCAGCGTCGGTAGCGGCCGAAGCGGCAGCCGAAGCAGCAGCAGCAGCGTCGGTAGCGGCCGAAGCAGCAGCGTCAGCAGCAGCAGCTGGAGCAGCTTCAACTGCTGGTGCTGGTGCTGGGGTTTCAACTACTGGTGCTGGTGCAGGAGCTTCTTCTTTTTTGCTGCAAGCAGCCAGAGCAACAACCATCAGGGAGGCGATCAGCAGGGATTTTTTCATTTGTTTTCCTTAATTATTTCAAAAAATAAATCAACATTGTTGCGATGAATAATTACCGGTAATTATCGCTCGTTAGGTCGTCTTCGAAGGCTTTTCGTACCAGGTGGTGCCTGCCAGACAACGGAAACTTCCTAACCGAATATTATAGCGATTTTTGGTGCGTCGCAATAGGAGCAAGAGGCAAATTCGCAACTATTTTGTGATATCGCAATATTTGCCGAAGCAAATTGCAAGCAAGTGTAAGTGTTTTGCGAAAGCGCGACAAAACGATATAAAAATAATATCTTTCTTTGCGGTGGCGCAGAAGATGTTATTTTGCTTACTGTAATACCACTTTGCTACGCTGCACCCATTCAAGCCAGTTCGATCCAGCCATCCTGATACCAGGTATATAAGGCATCCATCACGTCATCGGAAGCCAGGGCCACGGCGGCGCCATCGAGGGCGCGTTCGTTGGCCAGGGTTTCCAGGGCCGCTTTGTCGGCCTTGCCAATGGCAAACGATTCGCCATTGATGAAGACATTCTTGCCACGATACAGCATCAGCGTCTTGCGCGACAACACGACACCTTTTTTCTGTGCGGCGTCCGCGAAGCGGCCCACCGTCAGCGGCTTGGACAGCGGCGTGAAAAACACATTGTGCTTCGGTTCCGACAGGTGTTCGCCGAGGAAAATGGTGACGTCTTCTTCCGTGAAGCGCACCTTGTTCAGTTCTTCCGCGATGGTGCTGAGCATTTCACGGGGGATTTCGGCCGGCTTGCCCGACGCTTTCAGGTCCGGATCGCTGTAAATGCCCGGCAAGTCGATCGAGTCGGCCATGAATTGCAGGAAAGCTTCGCCCAGTTCCTGGAACGAAGGCGAGCGGAAGCCGATCGAATACGTCTGGCAGTCACCGATGGCCACGCCGTCGTGCGCATAGTGGGGCGGCAAATACAGCATGTCGCCCGGTTCCAGGGTAAATTCTTCGTCGGGCGTGAAATTGCTGAGGATTTTCAGCGGCAAGCCGTCGATCAGGCTCAGGTCTTTCTGCGCGCCGATGCGCCAGTGGCGCTTGCCCTGGCCTTGCAGCAGGAACACGTCATAGGAATCGAAATGCGGGCCCACGCCGCCGCCATCGGTGGCAAAGCTGACCATCAGGTCGTCCAGGCGCGCGTCCGGCAGGAAACGGAACTGGCGCAGCAGGGCGTCGGCCTTGGCGCTGTGCAGGTTGGCGCCCTGCACCAGCAGAGTCCATTCCTTCTGTTTCAGCGAAGGCAGGCTGGTCAGCGGACCTTGCTGCATGTTCCAGTGGCCATCCGCATGGCTGACCAGGCGCGATTCAACGTGATCGAGGGTAGCCAGCTCGGCCAGGGCCTTGAAATCGAACAGCGCCTTGAAGCCCGGTACGGCTTGACGGATCAACAGGGGCTTTTTATGCCAGTAGTCGCGCAGGAATTGCGCCGGCGTGATATCGCCGAGGAGAGTTAATGTTTTCATGCGCCCATTATAACAACCGGAAATGCAGGAATGCGCCTGCCGTTGGCGGCGTGAAGGTATAATTTGCCAGCTTATACAATGAAAGGAAGCATAATGAAGATTGCCAAAAATACGGTCGTGACTGTCAACTACAAACTGTCAGACGCGCAAGACAATCTGATCGAAGACGGCCGTCAGCCGATGGTCTACCTGCACGGTGATTATGAAAACACCCTGCCGAAGATCGAAGAAGAGCTCGACGGCAAGGAAGTCGGCTATTCCAACACGATCCAGATCGAACCGGATGATGCTTTCGGTGAATACGATCCCGCCCTGGTCAAGGTCGAGCCGCGCAATCGCCTGCCTGAGCCGCTGGAAGTGGGCATGCAGTTCGAAGGCATGCCGGAAAGCGATTCGCCGGACGAAGAAGCGATGATCTTCACGGTCACCGATATCGCCGACGACAAAGTCGTGCTGGATGGTAACCATCCTCTGGCCGGCATCGCGCTGCGCTTCTCGCTGACCGTCGCTGACGTGCGCGCCGCCACCGACGAAGAAATCGCCCATGGCCACGTGCATGGCGCACACGGCCATGACCATGGTGATGATGAAGAAGAGGGTGACGAAGGCGATCACTTCCGTTCGCATCCGATTCACTAATATCGCTTGTTCCAGGCCGGCTACATGCCGGCCTGTTTGCTGATGCGCTAGCGGCGTACAGTCGACGCCTTGGCGCGCGCTTGCGCCGATGGCCTGACGGCACGTTGACGCACCTCAAAGAATGGCGTCTTGCCTGGCCGTACGGCGATGGCGGACCAGTCGTTGTCGATGCTGACGTGGCCCAGGTTGCCTTTCCAGCTGATTTTCGGCCCGCCTGCCTTGGCCGCGGCCTTTTTACTCTTCCCTTCCTTGCCGTCCGCGTCGCCATCGCGCTGCGTATCGACCAGCAACACTTTGCCGCTGAACTTCTTCGCCAGGGTACGGACCTGCTTGCGCGGTCCGGCAAAGCCGTCCTGTTTTGAGCTGAAGCTGGGCAGCAGCGAATTGTCGTCTTCATCGAGCACACCCATGTCGCCATCGGAAAACAGCACGATGCCGTCGAGTTTCTTGCGCTGCGCCATGGCGAACAGGCGCTGCAGCCAGGAACGGTTGGCGACCAGACGGTCTTCGAATTCGCTGTTGCGTCCCGCTTCCGGCAGGAAATGGTTGTTATTCGCGGGCAGGTTGATGGTGGCAAACAGCACGCCGCCATATTCCCAGTGGGCGTTTTCCGCATAGCTGCGGAACTTCGCCGTCGATGACAGCCGCGACAGGGCCAACTTGCGCTGGCCCAGGCTCTGGTCGTCGGCAAAATACAAGTCGCGCAAACGGTTCAGGCGTTCGATGGCGTTGACTTTGCCGCGCGAGTTGCGGCAGTTGGCCCAATCGCTGGCCGACAGCGAGACGATCAGCGGCGGGCCGCTGGCGTCGAGCAAGTCCTTGCGCTGGCTGTACAGCTTGTCGCTGCACGATTCGCTGGCCGCCTTGATGCCGGTGGCCACGACGAAAGATGCATTGAAGGCGCTCGTGTCGGCGATGGCTTTTTTCAGGGGGCCATCGTCCGGTCCGGCGTTGAAGGAATGGCCCAGCACGGCAAATTCGAAGCCGGCCTGGTCGCTCTGGGCGGCCAGCGCCGCTTGCCATGGCAGGCTGGCAGCCAGCAAGCCGGCGGCCAGCAGGTGGATCGTGCCGCGCCGGAGGGTCATGCGGCGGCCAGCCGTTTCAACTGATACAGTTGCTCGAGCGCATCGCGTGGCGTGAGCGCATCGGGATCGAGGTCGGCGATGGCGTCGAGCAAGGCTTGCTGCGCCGCGTTCAGCGCGGCCAGCGGCGCCGCCGCGTCCTCTTCTTCCTCTTGCGCATACGGATCGGCTGCGGGCCCGGCGAACAGGTCGCGCTGCGGCGTGGCGTCGAGCGCTTGCGCTTCCAGGCGTGCCAGGTGTTTGCGCGCGGCCTTGATCACGGGCTGCGGCACGCCGGCCAGTTGCGCCACCTGCAAGCCGTAGCTTTGCGAGGCAGGGCCCGGCTGCACGGCGTGCAGGAAGACGATGCTGTCCTTGTGTTCAACGGCCGACAGATGCACGTTGGCAGCGCTCGGGTGGCTGTCCGGCAATTGCGTCAGCTCAAAGTAATGCGTGGCGAACAGGGTGAAGCTGCGGCTCGTATCGATCAGATGGCGCGCGATGGCCCATGCCAGCGCCAGGCCGTCGAAAGTCGAGGTGCCGCGGCCGACTTCATCCATCAGCACCAGCGAGTGCTCGGTGGCGCCGTTCAAAATCGCTGCCGATTCCGTCATTTCCACCATGAAGGTCGAGCGTCCGCCCGCCAGGTCGTCGGTGGCGCCGATACGCGTGAAGATGCGGTCGATGGGGCCGATGGTGGCGGAAGCGGCCGGCACGTAGCTGCCCACGTAGGCCAGCAGGGTGATCAGGGCCACCTGGCGCATGAAGGTCGATTTACCGCCCATGTTCGGACCGGTAATCAAGAGCAGGCGGCGTTCGTTGACGAAGCGGCAGTCGTTGGCGATGAAGCGCTCAATCTGCTTTTCCACCACGGGGTGGCGGCCTTCGACGATGTTGATGCACGGCTCGTCGACCAGTTGCGGCGCAGCCCAGTTGTGCTGCTGCGCATGTTCCGTCAACGCGTTCAAGGTGTCGAGCTGGGCCAGGCCCTGCGAGATCGTCTGCAAGGTGCCGATGTGCGGCGCCAGGTCGGCCAGCAGCAGGTCGTACAGCATCTTTTCGCGCACGAGGGCCTTGTCTTGCGCCGACAGGGCCTTGTCTTCGAATACCTTCAATTCCGGCGTGATATAGCGTTCGGCGTTTTTCAGGGTCTGGCGGCGGCGGTAGTCGTCCGGCACCTTGTCTGTCTGGCCGTGCGTGACTTCAATATAGAAGCCGTGCACCTTGTTGTATTCCACGCGCAGATTGGCGATGCCCGTGCGCGCCCGTTCGCGCGTTTCCAGGTCAAGCAGGAACTGCCCCGCGTTTTCCGACAGCGCGCGCAATTCGTCGAGTTCGGCATCGAAACCGGTGGCAAACACGCCGCCGTCGCGCACCATCGCGGCCGGTTCCTGCGCCACGGCGCGCACCAGCAAGTCCAGGCAGGCAACAGGCGTGGCCAAGGCCGTGTGGATGGCGGCCAGCAAGCCGGTTTCGCCGCCCTGGCCAGGGCCATAGCAACGCACGACGTCGCCGCGCAGGGCCGGCAGTTGCAGCAGGCCGTCGCGCAGGGCGGCCAGGTCGCGCGGACGCGCCGACAGCAGCGCGATGCGCGTGGTGATGCGTTCGATATCGGGCACTTGCGCCAGGGTGGCTGCGAGCGGACCGGCCGCTTCGCTTTGCGCCAGTGCGGCGATCGCCTCATGGCGCGCGCGCGCCACCTTCTGGTCGCGCCGCGCATGGTGCAGCCAGTGGCGCAGCATGCGCGAACCCATGGCGGTGCGGCAATGATCGAGCAGGGAGAACAAGGTCGGCGATTCCTGGCCGCGGATGGTTTCCGTCAATTCGAGGTTGCGGCGCGTGGCCGCATCCAGGCCGATGAATTCACTTTCCGTTTCCGTCGTCAGCGAACGCACGTGCTGCAGACCGCGTCCCTGCGTCGATTGCGCATAGCGCAGCAGCGCACCGGCCGCACCGAACGCGGCACCGAGGCCATCGGCGCCAAAGCCCGTCAAGGTCGCCACGCCCAACTGGTCGAGCAGGGCCTTGTGGCCGCCCACCACGTCGAAATGCCAGTCCGGCACCCGGTTGATGTGCGTGCCCGCGTAATCGTCGAACAGGTTGCCATTGTCGCCGCTCAGGATCTCTGCCGGCACGATGCGTTCCAGTTCCTGCTGCAAGCGCACGGCCACGGTGCTGCTGTCGCCGGAAAACTCCATCAGTTTCAAGGCACCGCTGGCCAGCGACAGCCAGGCCAGGCCCGTGGTCACCGTCTTGCGCTGTGTGATGCTGCACATGGCCAGCAGCGGGCGCTCGGCCTTCTCCGGCAGCAAGTCCGCATCCGTCAAGGTGCCGGGCGTGACGACGCGCATGACCTTGCGTTCGACGGGTCCCTTGCTGGTAGCCGGGTCGCCGATCTGTTCGCAAATGGCCACCGACTCGCCCAGCTTGACCAGCTTGGCCAGATAGCCGTCCAGCGAATGAAAGGGCACGCCGCACATCTTGATCGGATTGCCGCTGGCCACACCGCGCGCCGTCAGGGTAATGCCCAGCAGGCGCGATGCTTTTTCCGCATCCTCGAAAAACAGCTCGTAGAAATCGCCCATGCGGTAGAAGACCAACATCGTCGGATGGTTCTCCTTGATGCCTAAATATTGCTGCATCATGGGAGTGAGCTTTTCAGCCGAATTTTTCTTTGCCGCGGCGGCGTTGATTTCTTTTGGGACGGTGGTCATGTGTTCTTTGTCGTTGGTCCGGCAGCAGGGAAAGGCATGCCTGCCGGGCTGTGTGTGGTGCTGTGTGCATTCAAGGCCGCGCCATGTGGCGGAGCTTGGGTTCAAGGCCGTCATTTTACCGCTTTCGGCGGGCAGGGCGGCGTATTGCGTGCGGATGGAAAAAAGCCACGTCGATGGAATTGACGTGGCTTGGCGCATTTCGCCCGCTGGCGAGGCGCAGTGGATGGCATCGGCAGGCCAGGACGTGCAGTGATGGTTACTTTTGCATTGCATTGCCGATATAGTCGGCAATACCACTCTCTACATGGTAGTGCTGCCACCCACCGAGCTTTCCGGGTCGAAGGAAAAGACGCGTAGTTCCGGTTGAACGTCTTCGCCGCGCATGATGCGTACCGTCATGACGAAGGACAATTCCCAGCGTCCAGAGGTATGACCTACGTCCAAATTGTGTTTCCATTCCTGACGGATGCGGTGCAGTGGCATCTGGTCTGGCTCACCCAGCAGTTGCTGGATTTCGAAGTCCAGAGGCAAATGATAGGTTGCACCTACTGCCTGGAGGAATGGTGATGGCGGTGAATAAATGGTCGGCACTTTCGGGCCGATTTGTGTCAGTTGCGGCACGGTGACGATGCAGCAGTCGATGATCTGGAATGAGGTGAAGCCGCTATCCTTGGAGCCGCAGCAAGTAACGTCGAGATAGACATGCTGACCTTTCTGGAAGTGCACGCCGCCCATGTAGGGGCCATGGCGAGGATCGGCTGTGCCGTCGCAGGAGGTGAAATTGTAGTCAAGCTGATTGGTAATCTGGTCTGCATCAAAATGCACGGATAACTTCATCCAAGGGCTTACAGGCGTCATTTTTTACTGTCTCTTTCCAGGTTGATGAGAAGTTGTTGGTAGCGGGCATCTCGCCGCAGGTTCAACAGATCGGGGGCTGATTCGATCAGATTGAGAGGGTAGCCAAGCTTGCTGGCTTGTAAAAGTGAAGCCAATGCGTCACTGCGATTGCCAATTAGTTCGTGCGTGAGGGCGGCACGGAATTGCACGTCGGCCGCTCGCGGTGCCAGATTCAGCGCTTGTCGCATGCTAGCCAGCGCTGCCTGTTTTTCTCCTACATAAGCCAAATAGAGTGCCATGCGGGAATTGACGGTGCCATCGTTTGGCATGCGTTGAAGTATTGGCCGCAGCAGGGTAATAGCGCGTAGATAGGACTGTTTTGATGCCTGAATCTGCGCTGGTATCCAACGCTGTGCATCAGCTAGGTTAGCCCACAACATATACATGTTGGGACTACCCTTGGTTTCAGAGACGGCATTTTCAAACGCTTGTACTGCGCCAAGATAGTCCCCCTTCGCAAACAGTGATGTGCCGAGGTTCGTATACAGTTCCCAATACGGGCTGATCTGCAACCCTTGCTGCAGTACTTGCAGTGCTTCGTCGTTGCGATTTTGTCGTAACAGCGCGGCGTTCAAGTAGGCGTAAGTGCCGGGTGATTGCGGATCCATACTTATGCTTTTGCGGAATGCTTTTTCAGCACCAATGTAGTCGCCTTGCTTGTAACGCATGATTCCAAGTTGGGCGACAAATACATGCTCACTTGGATAAGTGGCGATGGCTTGATCTAATATTTTTTTCGCCGAATCGAACTGATGACCAACTATAAATAGGCGGGCCTTGCCATACAAGGCTAGCAAATTATTCGGTTCCAAGTTCAGCGCAGTATTGATTGCGTGCTGTGCTTCGTCACGCTTTCCGTGTAGCTCATGTACTGCTGCCTGTGCTACATGGGCGAGGGCCAATTGGTCGTCTGCCACTAGTGCCTGTCGTGCGCTGACATCGGCCCGTTGCAGCCAGGTGTCATCGCGGCCATCACTGATATAGCGGAGGCTTGCTGCCAGCGACAGGCCTGCCGCTGCAGCCGCATTATGAGGATTGTGTTGCAGCACTGTCGAGAAGTGCGCAAAGGCCTGCTTCTGGCTGCTATCGCGGTCAAACGTACGTAAGGCATCCATGCCAGCCTTCATGGACGCAATTTCCGAGTACGCCGGCGCGCCTGTAGTGCCGCGCAACCTAGCCACCAAATCGGGCCCTTGCAAGACACTCAAGCCTAGTAATAAGAAGGCTCCTGCCGCCAGCATGGTACGCTTGACGGGCACCTGCAGCCGGATAGCGATCGAAGCCGGCGGCTTGGCAGGCTGAGCGGGTTTGCTGTCGGCGTCGAGGGCGGTCGCTGTTGCCGCAGATATTTGCTGCCCACCTAGCGCCTCGCGCACAGCGCGCATGGTGCGTGGCCGTTCGGCCGGGTCGTGCGCCGTCATCGCGCGCACGAGGGCGTTGATGGCGGGCGGGACGGAGTCGGGCAGGTCGGGCCACGGTTCCGTCGCCTGCATGTGGGCGGCGGCCAGGGCCAGGCCGTTCAGGTGGGCGAAGTGGCGCTGGCCGGCCAGCATTTCGTACAGCATGGCGCCCAGCGCGTAGACGTCGCCGCGCGTGTCGGGCAGCCGGCCCATCAGGCGCTCGGGCGCCATGTAGGCGATGGTGCCTTGCAGGTCGCACAGAGTGGTCGTTTGCGTGGCTTGCGGGTCGATGTGGCGGGCCAGGCCGAAATCGAGGATGCGCACGTGACCGTCCGCTTCCAGCATCAGGTTCGACGGTTTCAGGTCGCCGTGGACGAGATCCATGGCGTGCGCCTCGTCCATCGCGTCGGCGATCTGGTAGGCGACGTCGAGCGCCGTTTGCAGGTCCGCCTTGCCGCTGTGCATGAACTGTCCCAGGGTCTGGCCTTCGACCAGTTCCATGATGATGGACTGGCCCGTGCCCTGGCCCTCGATGGCGAAGATGCGCACGAAGGCCGCATGCTTGAGCGAAGCGGCCAGGCGCGCTTCATTGATCAGTTTTTCCGGATGCAGCACGTCGGCTTGCGGTTTCAGGCGTTTCAGCGCCACGCTACGGCACAGCTTGGCATCCCAAGCTTCGAATACATGGCCGAAACCGCCTTCGCCCAGCAAGCGGCGCACTTCATAGTGCCCGCTGATCGTGTCGTCTTGCAGAGGGGGCTGACGCAGGGAGTCGAGCAGTTCCATATACCTTGGCTTCAGAGTGCATCAACGTGGGCGTCAAGCATCGAAAAGGGGTAATGCGATGATTGAATGCCCAAGATGATTGATTTTGAGTAACTTCCTGATTTAAAACGATTGTTTAAAATAAGTCAATTAATATTGACAAGGAGTGAACAGAAATTGCTGGCAGTCGCCTTTGCGCGTTTCTGCCGCAGGCATGCGCGGCTACGCCACACAGGCATCGATGGCCGCGCCCAGCTTGTCGACAATCTCATCGACGTGGCTGGCGTCGATGATGTAGGGCGGCGCCAGCAGGATGTGGTCGCCGTGCAGGCCGTCGACGGTGCCGCCCATGGGATAGCACATCAGTCCGTTTTGCATGGCTTGCGTCTTGATGTGCGCGTGCAGGCGACGGGCAGGGTCGAACGGCTGTTTGGTATTGCGGTCCCGCACCAGTTCCAGTCCCAGGAACAGGCCGCGGCCGCGGATGTCGCCCACGTGCGCATGGCTATCGAAACGCTGGCGCAGCCGCTCTTGCAGCAAGCCGCCCATGGCGCGCACGTTGGCCAGTAAATCGCGCTCCTCGATCTGCCGCTGCACGGCCAGGGCGGCGGCGCAGGCTGTGGCGTGGCCGATATACGTGTGGCCGTGCTGGAAGAAGCCCGTGCCGGCGCGGATGGTGTCGCGGATATCTGTCGATACCATGACGGCGCCGATGGGCTGGTAGCCGGCGCCGAGGCCCTTGGCGATGCAGACCAGGTCGGCCGTAATGCCTTCCTGCTCGCAGGCGAACAGGCTGCCCGTGCGGCCCATGCCGCACATGACTTCGTCGAGGATCAGCAGGATGCCGTGGCGCTGGCAGATCTCGCGCATGCGCGCAAAATAGCCGGCCACGGCGGGCAGGGCGCCGGCCGTGGCGCCGACGACGGGTTCGGCGATGAAGGCCATGACGTTGTCCGCGCCCAGTGCGGCGATATGGTCTTCCAGCTCCTGGCCCAGGCGCGCCACGTAGTCGCCATCCGTTTCATGCGCCTGCTGGTCGCGCCAGGCGTAGCACGGGGACACGTGGGTCACGCCGATCAGCAGCGGTTCGAACTGCTGGCGGCGCCAGGCGTTGCCGCCCGTGGCCAGCGCGCCCAGCGTATTGCCGTGGTAGCTCTGGCGACGTGCGATGACGTGGCGGCGCTGCGGCTGGCCCCGCTCGACGAAATACTGGCGCGCCATCTTGAGCGCGCTTTCCACCGCTTCGGAACCGCCCGAGACGAAATACACGCTGTCGATGCCGGCTGGCGCCCGAGCGACGAGAAAATCGGCCAGCTGCTCCATCGGTTCGCTGGTAAAGAAGGAGCTGTGCGCGTACGCCAGCGTGGCAATCTGCCGCTGCACGGCGGCGATCACGGCCGCATCCGAATGGCCGAGGCAGGAGACGGCCGCGCCGCCGCAGGCGTCCAGGTAGCGCTTGCCATCGGCATCGATCAGGTAGGGGCCGTCGCCGCCCACGGCGACGGGATAGCTGGCGGTCAGGCTGCGGTGGAAGACATGGCTCATGGCATCGCTTTCTTATCGACAAGTGGGATGGCCGATTATAGGAGGCGTTGCGCCGCAATGCAACGAATGATGTATTTGTTTTTAATTTACATCGTTTGATGTTTTGACATAGGCCCCCAGCGTTCGCAGCTGGTTTTCCGCCGCGCCGATGGCCGTGACGGCATCGGGCCCCGCGCGCGCCACCAGCAGTTCCACCAGGCTTTCCACGGCCGCGACGCCGGCCACGATGGAGGGGAAGAACGAGGGGCTGTCGACGGCGATGACGATGCTGGCATCGGCCTGAAGGGCCAGCGGCGACATGGCGCTGTCGCTGATGGCGACCACCTGGCAGCCGCCCTGGCGCGCCGCCTGCGCCACCAGCAGCGCTTCGCTCGAGTACGGCGCGAAGCTGACGACGACGACGGCTTCGCCCGCCTGCAGGGCGCGCAAGTCCATTTCCAGGGTGCCGCCCTGGCCGCTCAGCAGCTGCACGCTGGGGCGCAGCAGCCGGTACAGATAATGCAGGGTGTAGGCGATAGGGTGGGCGGCGCGAAAGCCGGCCACGTGCACGCGGGGCGCCGTCTGCAGCAGGTTGGCGGCCGCATCCAGGGCGGCGTGGTTGGCGCTTTCCGTGGCGGCCAGGTTGCGCTGCTGCACCATGAACACTTCGGTGACCAGATTGCCCTCCTTGCCGGCCAGCGCGCCGGCTTTTTCCGCATAGCCGGCCGGTCCCGCGCGCAGGCGTTCGACAAAGATGGCTTTCAGCTCCGGCCAGCCGGCAAAGCCCAGCTGCTGCGCCAGGCGCACGAGGGCGGCCGATTGTACCTGCGCGCGCGCGGCGATGCTGCGCATCGACGAGACGGCCACTTCGTCCGGATGGTCGGCCAGGTAGCGGGCGCCGGCCTGGAATTGCGGGCTCAGTTCCGCATGGCGCGCCTTGATCAGGTCCATCAGTGCCGCATAGGAATCGTGGGGTGTCGCTGCCTGCATCGCCGTGCCTCATTGAATAGGTTGCGGCGATGGTACAGGATTCGTCAGCGGGCCGGTAGCGGCGCGCCATGCGCCAGGGCGGCCGTGCGCGGGCGCAGCCGGGCAAACAGGTGCGGCCCGGCAGGTTTGCGGTGCGGTCCCGTCGTCAGCACGCGCAAGGCCGTGGGCAGCGGCACGTCGTGGCAGTGCAAAAACAGGGCGGCGGCGCCCGTGCCGGCCATTTCCTGCAAGGCCAGCGCATGTTCGACCAGCGCCGCTGTGCGCATGTCGAGCCGCACCGGGATGTCGGGTTGAAATAACTGTGTGTCGACGTGCCGTGCCTCGCGCATGCTGTCCCCGCCGGGTTCGATGGTCAGACTGCCAGCATAAAAGCGCCCCGGCGCCGTCACTTTGCGTTAAATCAATTCCTGTGTCGGATAGATTCCACAAGGCAAAAAAAACGCCAACCGTCACCGGCTGGCGCTGAAACTCCTCAAGGAAGAAGACATGTATTCCAACAACGTTTCGACGCCTGACAAAACCATCGCGAGCGGCAGTGATTTGTGGCCGAGAAGCGCATCGGCACTGTAGTGCCGTGAGCATCGCCGGCCGCAAAGCGCGCCGCGCAGCCGGTTTGGTCAGGTGTCCATCACAAGCTCCAGCGTACTGATAAACCTACGACCTTGTCATAGCGCCGCACGTCGCGCACATAGTCCGGCGTGTCGTGGTAGTCGCGGTAGGTCGAGTCGAGCAGGTTGTTCGCGTCCAGGGTCACCGTGGTGTTCGGATTGAGCTTGTACGAGATCGACGCGTCCAGGGTCTTGGTGGGCGCCACGGTCAGGTGGATGCCCTTGCCGCGGTAGTTGTAGTCGTCGACGTATTTGTCGCGCCAGCTGTAGGCCAGGCGTGCCGACCACGGTCCCTGCTCGTACAGGCCGACGATATTGGCCGACCACTTCGACATGCCCGTGAATGGATGCACGCTGCCATTCAATTCTTCCAGCTCGCCCGTCATGTAGGTGGCGTTCGCCTGCAGGCCCAGGCCGCTCATCCAGCCGGGCAGCTTGTCGTAGAACTGCTGGTACGCCATTTCCAGGCCTTGCAGATGGCCCTTCGACGTGTTGCGCGGGCGCGTGATGTCGTACTCGATGCCGCCATACGTTTCCTTGGCCGAACCGGACAGGATGTAGTTCTTGAAGTTGTGGCGGAACACGGTGGCCGTGACGGAACCCGTCTGCGCGAAATACCATTCCAGCGCCACGTCGAGGTTCTTGCCTTCCACGGGTTTCAGGTCGGGATTGCCGCCGCTGCCCGTCGGACGCACCATCTCCAGGCTCTGGCCCAGGCTCACGCCGGGGTTGAAGTCGGCGAAGTTCGGGCGCTGTACTGCCTTGCCTGCCGTCATGCGGGCGACCAGGTCCTGGCGCAGCATGGCTTTCAAGGTCATGCTGGGCAGCACGTCCGTATCCGAGGTTTTTACGCGCACGGGCGTGATGATGCCGTTTTGCGAGGAATTGCCTTGCAAGTCCTGCTTGGTCTGCACCACGCGCACGCCCAAGGTGCCGTCGACCGGTACCTGCGCCAGGTCAAAGCCGATGCGCGCCTTGCCGTAGACGGCATTGGTTTTTTCCACGTCCTTGTAGTGGGTCATCGGATCGTCGGGGCTGCGTTCGCTGCTGCCCGTAAACAGCTGGCGCAGCGCGGCCGTGTTGTTGAGCATGAAGTCGCGGCATGGCGTGAGCCAGCTTTGCAGGCCGAAGTTGCCCGTGTTGTCGTGCGAGGCGCACGCCAGGCCGGGGATCGCGTCCGCAGTCATGACCGACGCCAGCCCGCCCTGGCCATTTTTTTCGCGGATCGATTCGGCCTTGCGCTTGGCCAGGCGCACGCCGCCCGAAAATTCGCGGAAGAAGCCCGTGCTGTCCATGTCATAGGTGACGTCGCCGCGCCAGTCGGTCGAGCTGCCTTCGTCGTGGCTGTGATTGTCGTAGAAGCCGAGCAAGGTGTAGTTCTTCGGATCCAGCATGTTGTAGCCGGGGTAGCTGATCTGCGCTCCGCCGTTCACGTTCGTGCTGCCGATCACGCTGGTCGGATGGGCGAGGAAGTCGAGGATGGGGAATTCGCGCTCGAAGTTGCTGACCGTGCGCGCCAGTTCCGTCGTGGCGCGCAGCTGCGGCGTGATGTCCCAGCGCGCGCCGATGGCGCCTTGCGATCCGATCGAGCGGTCACGCCGCGCCTGGGTCGAGCCCAGCGTGAACGGCGACCATGGGCCGTCGATCTTGCCCACCGTGGCCGCCTGATTGGTGCCGGGGATCAGGGTGATGTCCGGGTTCTGGCCCCACGGCAGCGAACCGACGAAGAACTGGCTGTCGAACGCGTGCTTGATCAGGGTCGACATGCCTTCCGCATACACTTCCACCTGCGAGTTCGGGCGCCACTGGAAGGCGGCGTTGGCCGCGTAGCGCTTGCGGTCGCCCACGGTCGGGATCATGCCGACGGAATCGGGGCCCGTGATGTTGCCCGCTTCCGGGCGCTTGACGGGTTCGGCGTTCCAGATCGTCTCGTCATAGTATCTGCCGCGCTGGTAGGACAGGCCGAGCAGGGCGCCGAATTCGCCGTATTGGGTCTTCCAGCGGTTCGAGACCATGCCGCTGACGTTCGGGTCCGTCGAGCCGGACTTGTCGCGGTGTTCGGCGCGCACGTTGCCCGATGCCGTAAAGCCCTTGAAGTCGAACGGGCGGTTGGTGCGCACGTCGATCACGCCGGCCGTGCCGCCTTCGACCATGTCGGCGCCCTGCGATTTATAGACGTCCACGCGCTGCAGCATGGCCGTCGGAATATCGGCCAGGTACAGGCTGCGGCCCACGGAGGTGAACATTTCGCGGCCGTTGAGCAAGGTCACCACGCCAGGCAAGCCGCGGATGATGACGGTACCGGCTTCGCCGCCTTCGCGGCGGACCTGCACGCCCGTCACGCGGCCGAGGATTTCAGCCACGTTCTTGTCGGGGAATTTGCCGATTTCATCGGCGACGATGGAGTCGACCACCTGGTCGCTGTTTTTCTTGATCGTCTGCGCGCTTTGCGCCGCCCTGCGCACGCCCGTAACGGCGACGACGGCGATGCCGCCATTGTCGGCTGGCGCTGCTGCCGGTGCCGCTTCTGCCACTGGTGTTTCCACGGCGGGCGCTTGCTGCGCCCAGACGGAGGCGCTGCTCAGCAGGCCTGCGCCGGCCAGGGCGGCCACCGTCGCCTTCAAGGTCAAGCGTGTATTTTGTCGGGGCGTGCGGGTGCCCGTTGCCATCAATTGCATCATCTTGTCTCCACCTGTATTTTAGTTATGTTGAGAACGCTGCGGCAGTCGCCGCCAGAGCTGGAACTGGCTCAGGAAGCATGGTAGGGGCGAATGACTTTGCGCCACAAATGACTTCTTTTGCGATGTCCATATCAATTCCGGTATCCCTGCCGCATTCATGCACCTGCCGGCCTTGCCCGCTCTCCACACGTGGCGAAAATAGTTTTGTATTTTTTGCCGGTGACGGCGTTGAGGTAGCGATGCAGCGGCACCAGATGGGGCGTCGCCATCTCACTCAATGAAAGGAAGCACCATGTTGGCATCCACTATCACCGAACCGTTGCTGCGGCACTTGCAAGCGGACGGATATCAGGCGCAGATCGACAGCGATGGCGATATCGTCTTCCGTTTCGAAGGCATGGGCTATGTCCTGTGCTTTGACGCCGATGACGCGCAATTTGGGAAACTGCTGTTGCCGAATGTGTGGACCATCGATACGCCGGAAGAGTTGCTGCGCGTGCGTGCCGCGCTCGATGAAGTCAACCGCCGCATCAAGCTGGTGAAAGGCCATGTGCAGCGCGGTCAGGTATGGTTCTGCATCGAGATGCTGCTGCTCGAGCAGCAGCACTGGACGCATTTCCTCGCGCGTGCCACCCGCGCCATCGCGCATGCGGCGACGCTGTTTGCCAGCGAGATGCGGGCCGGCGCGTTGGCCGCGCAGGCGATCGGGAAAGCCGGCGCCGACTGAGGCGCAGGGATGAAAAAGGGCGGCCCGCAGGCCGCCCTCGTATGCCGTCAGGCTGCGCTTAGGCTTCGGCGACGCGCTTGGCGATGTGCGCCAGCGCTTCTTCCACCTGGTCGATCAGGATCAGGCACAGATCGCCTTCGCCGAGGCGCGCCAGGGCCTTGTCGATGGCGACGAATTCGCCGTTGATTTCATCGATATGGCTGGTGCGCTTGGCGCCGTTCAAGCCCTGGCGCAGCAATGCCACGACTTCGCCGTCGGCGCGGCCGCGCTGGCATTGATCCTGGTACAGCAGCACGTCGTCGAAGGCGGCGCCGAGGATTTCCGTCTGCTGGCGGATGTCTTCGTCGCGGCGGTCGCCGGCGCCGCTGATGACCACCGAGCGGCGCTTGGCCGGCATGCTTTCCACGGCCTGCACCAGCGCCAGGATGGCGTCCGGATTGTGGCCGTAGTCGGCGATCAGGGTGGCGCCCTTGTAGTCGAACACGTTGAAGCGGCCTGGCGCATTGTCGGCTTCATTGGCAAAGGTTTTCAGGCCCAGCGCGATGGTTTTCCAGTCCAGGCCCACGGCCCAGGCGGCGGCCAGCGACGCCATGACGTTGTCGACCTGGAAGCCAATGGCGCCGTTGCGCGTGATTGGCACCTGCGACAGGGGGATTTCGTGGCGCTCCTTGCCTTGCGCCGCGACCAGCTTGCCGTCCTCCACGTACACGACGCGGTTGCCCTGCGCGCGGTGCGTGGCCATCACAGGGTGCGTCTTGTCGGCGGCGAAGAAGGTCACCGTGCCGCTGCAATTCTTGGCCATGCGGGCCACGGCCGGATCGGTGGCGTTCAACACGGCCACGCCGCTGTCGGCCACGTTCTGCACGATCACGCGTTTTAATACCGCCAGGTCTTCCACGGTGGTGATGTAGTTCAGGCCCAGGTGATCGCCCGCGCCGATGTTGGTCACCACGGCGACCTGGCAGCGGTCGAAGGCCAGGCCTTCGCGCAGCATGCCGCCGCGCGCCGTTTCAAATACGGCCGCGTCCACGTCCGGATGCAGCAGCACGTTGCGCGCGCTGCGCGGGCCGCTGCAGTCGCCGCTGTCGATCTGGCGTCCTTCGATGTACACGCCATCGGTATTGGTCATGCCCGTGCGCAGGCCGGAAGCCGTCAGCAGGTGGGCGATCAGGCGCACGGTGGTGGTCTTGCCGTTGGTGCCGGTGACGGCAACGACGGGAATGCGGCCATCGTCGCCCTCGGCGAACATGGCGGCGATGATGGCTTCGCCGACGGGGCGCGGCTTGCCGAACGACGGCGCCAAATGCATGCGCAGGCCCGGTGCGGCGTTCACTTCGACGATGCCGGCGTTCTGCTCTTCCAGCGGTTTCAAAATGCTGTCGGAGACGACGTCCACGCCGCAGATATCGAGGCCCACCATGTGCGCGGCCGCGACGGCGCGCGCCGCCACTTCCGGATGCACGTCGACGGTGACATCGGTGGCCGAGCCGCCTGTCGACAGGTTGGCGTTATTGCGCAGGATGACGCGCTTGCCGACCGGCGGCACGGAGTCGGCCACATAGCCCTGCTTGGCCAGGCTGGCCAGAGCGATGTCGTCGAAGCGGATCTTCGTCAGCGAGGTGGCGTGGCCGCTGCCGCGGCGCGGATCCAGGTTGACCTGGTCGACCAGTTCGCGCACCGTGTGCTGGCCGTCGCCCACCACTTGCGGCGGGTCGCGGCGGGCCGCTGCCACCATCTTGTTGCCGATGACGAGCAAGCGGAAATCGTGGCCCGGCAGATAGCGTTCGACGAGGATATCGTCGCGGAATTCCTGCGCCGCGAGGAAGCCGGCCGTCAGCTGTTCGCGCGTGGTGACGTTGACGGTGACGCCCTTGCCCTGGTTGCCATCTTTTGGCTTCACGACGACGGGCAGGCCGATCTCGCAAGCGGCGGCCCAGGCATCGTCCGCATCGACGGCGACGCGGCCTTGCGGCACGGGCACGCCGGCCGAGTCCAGCAGCTTCTTGGTCAGTTCCTTATCTTGCGCGATGGCTTCGGCGATCGCGCTGGTGCCGTCCATTTCGGCGGCCTGGATCTTGCGCTGCTTGCTGCCCCAGCCGAACGTCACCAGGCTGCCTTCGGTCAGGCGGCGGAACGGGATGTTGCGCGCCACGGCGGCGTTGACGATGGCGCCCGTCGATGGACCGAGGCGCACGTCCTCATCGAGTTCCTGCAACTGGTGCAGGGCGCCGGCCAGGTCGAACGGCGCATTGTCGAGCGCGGCCTGGCACAGCTGCTGCGCCAGTTCCAGCGCCAGGCGGCCGACGGCTTCTTCCGAGTATTCGACGACGACCTGGAAGATGCCCGTTTCCAGGGTCGGCGTGGTGCGGCTGAAGGTGACGGGGCAGCCGGCTTGCGCTTGCAGGCCCAGCGCCGCCAGTTCCAGCACCTGCGCCATCGGCGCGGCGTTGTAGTTGCCCAGCGGTTGCAGCGGGCTCAGTTGCGGGAAGAGGGCGCGCAGGCGGGCTTCGAAGCCGGGCAGCTGGGCGATGTCGAGTTCCTGCGTGGTGCAGGAAACAATGGCTTCCACGGCGGTGTCGTGGCTCCAGAGGTTAGGGCCCCGCAAGGCCCGTACGCGAGATACTTCCATAATTAAACCGTAATCCTGTTGTGTTCTTGTGGGCCCGGCCGTCCTGGCCGGGCTTGAGTGCTGTCTTAATTCCCGATGCAGCCGGGCGCGGCGTCAAACGTGCGCAATCCTGCGCAAATCAGGTCGACGGGCAGGTTCAGGGCCCAGGCGGCGGCGGCGACGGCCAGCACGCTGTCGACATTGCCGGCCGTGGCCGGTTTCAGCAGGTCCAGGCACAGCAGGACCGTTTCGATGCCGCCTTCGGCCAGCACGATGTGGTTGCCGCGCACGAACACGGCGCGCTGGCCGGTGGCCAGTTGCGCCGCGATGGCTGCCAAGCCGCCATCCTGCGCATACAGGGTCACGGTGCCGTCGCACAGTTCGGCCAGTTCCAGCACGTGCGCGTTGGCGGCGTTGAGCACGGCGACGCCCGTCGGCACCACCACGTCAACCTGGCTGCGCACGGCCTTGTACAGGCCCGCTTCGTCCAGCACGTCGAAATCCTTCACGCTATCGAGGCTGCCCATGTCCGTGACGACGCCGATCTGGCATTTGTCGTAGGCCAGGCCTTCGGCCAGGATCATGCGCGGATTGCTCTCGAACAGGGCCGTCTGCACGGTGCGGTTGAGCAGCAAACGCTGGCCCGCGTCCCAGTTCACGCAATCGCTGCTGACGACACGGCGCTGGTCCAGGTACATGCCTTCGCTGCAGACGGCGCCCGTGTGCAGGCCCGACAGGTTGAGCAGCTTGCACAGCATGCGCACGATCAGGCTGGCGCCGCGCGTGCCCGTCACGCCGATCAGCGGAATGCGGCCCGTTTCCTCGGGCGCGAACAGGTGGTCGACGATGGCCGCGCCGACAGGGCGGGGCTGGCCCACGCCCGGCTTGATGTGCGCCAGCAAGCCAGGGCTGGCATTGACTTCGATGATGGCGCCGCGCTGTTCTTCCAGCGGACGCGTGATGTCGGTGGTGACCAGGTCGATGCCGGCGATATCTAGGCCGACCACGCGCGCGGCCAGCAGGGCCGCATGCACGACGGATGGGTGCACGTCGTCCGTGACGTCGATGGCCACGTTGCCGTTCGGCTGGATCAGCACTTTTTGGCCGGCCTGCGGCACGGACAGGGCGGTCATGCCCTGGCGCTGCAGTTCCAGCACGATTTCGCCCGACTCGTGCGGCTTGACGGTGCCCAATGGGAAATCTTCGCCTTCGCCGCGGCGCGGGTCGGTATTGATCTGCGTGTTCACCAGTTCCAGCACGGTCGAGACGCCGTCGCCGTCGACCCACAGCGATTCGCCCTTGGCGGCCGCGATCAGCTTGTTGCCGACGACGAGCAAACGGTGTTCGTCGCCCGTGATGAAGCTTTCCACCAGCACGGCCGAGCTGTCGCCCTTGCGCGCGGCCAGCTCGTAGGCGGCCTTCACGTCGCTTTCCGTCATCAGGTTCAGCGACACGCCGCGGCCATGGTTGCCGTCATACGGCTTGACGACGACGGGCACGCCGATGTCCTGCGCTTCTTCCCAAGCCGCTTCGGCGCTGCGCACCAGGCTGCCTTCAGGGACGCGCACGCCGCACGATTTGAGCAGGAATTTGGTCAGATCCTTGTCGCTGGCGATGCCTTCGGCGATCGCGCTGGTGCGGTCCGTTTCGGCCGTCCAGATGCGGCGCTGCGCCGCGCCGTGGCCCAGTTGCACCAGGTTGCCGTCGTTCAGGCGCAGCGAAGGGATGCGGCGCTCGGTGGCCGCATCGACGATGCTGGCCGTGCTCGGACCCAGGCAGCGCGAGTCGACCATGTCGCGCAGGGGCGCCAGCGCCGCTTCCAGGTCATAGGCTTCATCGTTGATGGCGGCCATCAGCAGTGTGCGCGCGGCGGCCAGGGCGGCGCGCCCCACGTGCTCTTCGCGCGTGCGGAAGGCCATCTTGTAGACGCCGCGCTGGCTGGTCGAGCGCGTCTGGCCGAAGCCCGTACGCATGCCTGCCAGGTTTTGCAGCTCCAGCACCACGTGCTCGAGGATGTGGGCCGCCCACGTGCCTTCGCGCAGGCGTTCGAAAAAGCCGCCCCGTTCGCCCACGCCGCAGCGGTGCTCGATCATGCCGGGCAGCCACGCCACCAGGCGTTCGTACAGGCCCGGCAGGGTATTGGATGGATAGTCTTCCAGTTCGCCGATGTCGACCCAGGCTTCAATCACCGGGCGGTAAGTCCAGATGTTGGGGCCGCGCAAGTGGGTGACGCGGGCAAATTCGATGTTCTTCTTCTTGATCATGTAAGTGGTTTCTTGATAACAAGCCAGGCGTCTGGGCGCCAGATACTTTATGTTGGCTCTACAGAGTCTTTTCAGGCTCGTGCTTGGTTCTTTATCCCGGGTATGCGCAGTGTGCCACTTTTAGCGGCCTCTTGTCGCGTTTGCTGCCCTTATTCTGCTGGTGTTGTCATTCTAATTGTTACTAATTGTTGCCATACTTGTTATAAAGATACCGACTCTGCTTAAAGCTGGAGCATTTGCGCAACAGCGGGCTGTTGTATACTTGCTCCCGTACGACGGACGCTGATTTTTTTGCGCCGTTTTGCCATCATTCCTTACCGGCAGGCATCCATTCGATACAATACAGGAAATTGCCACTGGTGCATCCACCTCGCCATCGCGCAGTACACAAACATTGATCGGGCGTCTGCCCCATCCCCCAAATCCCGCCCTGAAGGGCTTGGCCTCGAGCCGGAGTATGCTTTACGATGACAACTGAACTGAGTGTTCCTGCAACAACTATTCCCCTCACATCGCTGCCGGAACACTGGCTGGCGGAAGTGGAGAGCAACCTTTCTCCAGGGGAGAACGTTTTAAGTAGCGTTGAGGTTGACCTCGATGCGCGATTACGTTTCACAAAAGGCATAATAGTTGTCACCGAGAAGCGTTTGCTGGCCCGTTCGCCGGGCGATACCACCTGGAAAAGTTGGTCTTTCCGCCACGGATTGCGCCTGACGCACCACGACCACGCGGGCGTCGGCCACCTGGAACTGTTTGACGACCACGGCCGCCTGGCGTCGTGGCGTTTTACCCTGGGCCAGAACCTGCATGCGATCCGCGTGCTGGAACAGTTCGTCGAGCGCCTCGACAGCCACCTGACGGGCCAGCCCGTGCTGGAAGCGGAGCAGGAAGTGTGCCCCAGCTGCAAGGCGCCTTTGGAGCCGGAACAGGAAGAATGCCCGATCTGCGCCAAGGTGCTGCACACGCCGCCATCGACCTGGACCCTGTTCCGCCTGTGGCGCTTCGCCCATCCCTACCGTGGCCAGCTGGCCCTGGGCTTCATGCTGATGCTGCTGAGCACGGCCGCGCACATGATTCCACCGTATCTGACGGCGCCGCTGATGGACAATGTGCTGATCCCGTATCAAAACGGCAAGCATATCGACCCGTGGCTGGTCGTGTATTACATGAGCGGCTTGCTCGGTTCGGCCCTGCTGGCCTGGCTGCTGGGCTGGGGCAAGACCTATGTGCTGGCCCTGGTGTCCGAACGCATGGGCGCCGATTTGCGCTCGGCCACGTATGAACACCTGATGAAACTGTCGCTGGAATTCTTTGGCGGCAAGCGCACGGGCGACCTGATGGCGCGCATCGGCAGCGGCAGCGACCGCATCTGCGTCTTCCTGTCGCTGCATCTGCTCGATTTCGCTTCCGACGTGCTGATGATCATCATGACGGGTGTGATCCTGTGGTCGATGAATCCGTGGCTGGCCATCATGACCCTGGCGCCATTGCCCTTCATCGCCTGGATGATCCACCTGGTGCGCGACCGCTTGCGCACGGGCTTTGAAAAGATCGACCGCGTGTGGAGCGAAGTGACCAACGTGCTGGCCGATACGATTCCCGGCATCCGCGTGGTGAAGGCGTTTGCGCAGGAAAAACGCGAAGCGGCCCGCTTCCGCGACGCCAATGCGCACAACCTGGCCGTCAACGATAAACTGAACAAGGTCTGGTCGCTGTTCTCGCCGACCGTGTCCTTCCTGACGGAGATGGGTTTATTGGTCATCTGGTGCTTCGGCATCTGGCAGCTGTCGCGCGGCGAAATCACCGTCGGCGTGCTGACCGCCTTCATCGCCTACAGCACGCGTTTCTATGGCCGTCTCGACTCGATGAGCCGCATCGTCTCCGTGACGCAGAAATCGGCGTCGGCCGCCAAGCGCATCTTCGACATCCTCGACCACGTGTCGAGCGTGCCGGAACCGGCGCAGCCCGTGAAACTGGACAAGATCGAAGGCAGGATCGACCTGCGCGAAGTCGGTTTCCGCTATGGCAACCGGGCCGTCAACCGCGGCATCACCCTGAACATCAAGGCGGGCGAGATGATCGGTCTGGTGGGCCACAGCGGCTCGGGCAAGAGCACCCTGGTCAACCTGATCTGCCGTTTCTACGACGTGTCGGAAGGCGCGATCCTGCTCGACGGCGTCGACATCCGCTCGTTCGCCGTGTCCGACTACCGGCGCAATATCGGCCTGGTGCTGCAGGAGCCGTTCCTGTTCTTCGGTACCATCGCGGAAAACATCGCCTACGGCAAGCCGCACGCGACGCGCCAGGACATCATCGCCGCCGCGCGCGCCGCGCATGCGCACGAATTCATTCTGCGCCTGCCGCAAGGCTACGATTCGATGGTGGGCGAGCGTGGCCAAGGCTTGTCCGGCGGCGAACGCCAGCGCATCTCGATCGCCCGCGCACTGCTGATCGACCCGCGCATCCTGATCATGGATGAAGCGACATCGTCGGTGGACTCGGAAACGGAAAAAGAGATTCAAAAGGCGCTCGACAACCTGGTGCAGGGCCGTACGACGATCGCCATCGCGCACAGGCTGTCAACCTTGCACCGCGCCGACCGCCTGGTGGTGCTGGACCGCGGCCAGGTCGTCGAAGTGGGCAGTCACGATGAACTGATGGCGAAAGAGGGCGCCTATTTCCGCCTCTACGAAGCACAGGCGCGCAACAACGAACTCGCCCTGGATGACAAGGAATAAGCATGGCCAGTACAACTTTTACATTAAGCCGCGACACCTTCGGCAAGCTGGTGATGACGGACGCGGACGGCCAGGTCTTTGAAGGCGTGGCGCCCGTGCGCGCCTTCCCCATCCAGTCGCCCGACGAAGGCATTTCGCTGGTGCTGGGCAATGGCAAGGAAGTCGCGTGGATCGACCGCCTCGACGCCTTGCCGGAACCGGCGCGCAGCCTGCTGCAGGAAGAGCTGGAAGGGCGCGAATTCATGCCCGAGATCGCGCGCGTGAAAAGCGTGAGCAGCTTCGCCACGCCGTGCACGTGGTACGTGGACACGGACCGGGGCGAGACGCAATTCGTGCTGAAAGGCGAGGAAGACATCCGCCGCATCGGCGCCACGTCGCTCCTGATCGCCGATAACCACGGCATCCACTTTCTGATACGCGACATGTTCAATATCGACAAGACGACGCGCAAGATACTCGACCGTTTCCTGTAAGCGTTTCCCTACCTTGAAAACCGCTGCCTGCAGCGGTTTTTTTTCGTCTGCCGGGCATGAAAAAGCCGCACAGGAGTGCGGCTTTCGTGGGTAGCACCGGCAACCATTTCAGGCCGCCGGGATGGCGCTGCATTACATGAACTTGTAGCCTGCGCCGATGTAGAAGTAACGGCCGCGCACGTTGTACAGCTGGGCAAAGCCCAGGGTGCCGTACTGGTTGCCGGCGCCCATCGCGCTAAACGGTGGCATCTTGTCGAACAGGTTCTTGATGCCGGCCGTGAAGGTCAGGTTTTGCATCGCCACGTACTGGCCAGTCAGATCCACTTCCGTGTGCGAAGGAATCGTGCGGGTGCCCGGCTTGATTTCGTCGCGGCGCAAGTCCGAGTCGATCATGTCGCCCGTCGTACGGATGACCAGGGAGCCGGACATATTGTCCTTTTCCAGGCTGGCAGTGAACGTGTTGCGGTACTTCGGATTCATGAACGTCTTCAGCGTGCTTTGCACCGGATCGGTTTCCGTATCCTGCGTTTCCATGCGGGTGTAGATGGTGGACGCATTGCGGATCGTGAATTTGCCGAACATCGTTTGCGGCGAGGTGTAGCGCAGGTCCGTATCGAAACCGCGTACTTCGGTGGTGGCCAGGTTCTGGTTGTTCAGCAGGATGCGTGCGTCGCCGTTCTTGATTTCGACATTGCCGCGCTCGATCGCCTTGGTTTCCGTCAGGGTGCCGATCTCGTTCTTCTTGTCGATCTTGAAGTAGTCGATGCTGACCGTCAGCGAGTTCACTGGCGAGAACACCATGCCCAGGTTGTAGGTCTTGCCCGTTTCAGGTTTCAAGTCCTTGTTGGAGCCGGAGACCTGGTAGTAGGCGAAGTTTTTGCAGTTGCCGGCGATCGAAGGGAATGCATCGCAGATTTCCTTGTCATTCGTCGTATAGGCGCCCGCATCGACGCCGCCATACATCTGTTTCAGCGATGGCGCCAAGTAGCTGCCCGCATACGAACCACGGAACATCAGGTTGTTCAGGGGCTGATAGCGCAAGGCCAGTTTCGGGCTGGTTTTGCTGCCGACATTCGAGATGTCGTCGTAGCGCACGGCCACTTGCGCTTCGACGTTTTTCAGGAATGGAATCGACAGTTCGCCAAAGATGCCCTTGGAATTGCGGTCCGCCTTGACGGCAGCCTGCTGGATGCTGCCGAAGACCAGGCCATCGATCTGGTTCTGGTCGGGCTGGTCGCTCAGCGTTTCCTTGTTGTACGACACGCCGACGGCGTAAGCCATCGCGCCGCCTGCCATGTCCATGATCGGCGCCGATGCCTTGGCGTTGAAGAAGGTCAGTTCCGACTTGCCGGCGCGCGTAGGCGTGAGGCGAATCTTGTCGACGGCGGCCTGCGGGTTGTCGGTGCGGGTCGGGTTGATCGTGCCATTCTCGATCGCTTCGTTGAACAGGTCGTAGTGTGCGTAGTTCGAATCGCGGTTGGTAGCCTTGCTCACGCCCTTGCCGATGGCGACGTCCCAGTCGATGCCGCGCGTCGTGCCTTCCAGGCCCGTCGAGAACTGGGTCATCGTGCCCTTGCGGTTGGTCTGGCGCGGGCCCATTTGCATGAAGCGGCCGGCAACGGTCTGGTTGCCGACCTTGAAGTTGCCTGGCGCAGGCTGGGACGAGAAGTCATCCTTGCTTTCGGAATAGGTAAATTCCGCGAACGCGCGAATGCTGTCGCTGATTTTCAGGCTGCCGATCAGCATGCCGCTGGCGCGGTCGGCGCCGTTGGTCGAGGTCAGCAAGGTCTTGTTGACGTCGAAACGGCAGGAACCGTCGCTCAAATCGTCAGGTGGGCATGGCACCAGGGTGCCGCCGCCGACGATATTGCCGCTAGGATGATAGCCACTGCGGCCATCCGGGCCGCCAAAGCGGCGGAAGTCGGCCGAACGGGTCAGGTCGCGGTCCTTGCGGTAGATCGGATCGCGCTTGAAGATGTCGACCGTAGCCAGCACGTTGAAGCCCTGGGTGTCATAGTCGCCAAAACCGTACACGAGGTTGGCCGTCTTTTCCTTTGCGTCCGAGCGCGAGCTTTGGCCGTAGCTGGTTTTCGCTTCCAGGCCCTGGTAATTCTTTTTGGTGATGAAGTTCATCACGCCGGCAACGGCATCGGCGCCATAAATGGCCGAACCGCCATCCTTCAGGATTTCAATGCGTTCCAGCGCGCTCAGCGGGATGGCGTTGACGTCGACCGCGGCGCCCGCGCCCGAACCGTCAGCCAGCGCATTGGTCGGCAGGCGGCGGCCGTTCAACAGGATCAGCACGTTGCGTTCGCTCAAGCCGCGCATCTTGATGTTGGTGGTGCCGGAACCGGAAGGCGAGCTGGCGCTCAGTTCGCCCTGGTCATTGATGTCGATGGAAGCCAGGTTGCGCACCAGTTCAGCGACGCTGGTGGCGCCCGTGCGCTCGATATCTTTCTTGCTGTAGATTTCCACCGGTGCGGCCGTTTCGGCATCCACGCGCTTGATGGCGGAACCGGTGACGACCACACGCTGCACTTTTTCCTCGCCAGCCTTGGCTTCCTGCGCCTGGACGGCCTGGTGCATGAAACCTGCGCTCATGACCAAAGTGCCGGCAAACATCATGCGCAAGGATTTGCTCAATTTCTTTTCAATCATTGTCCATCCTCCAACTAGGAAACTTTAGTTTCCTTAGGGTTTTATGTAGCTATTTGAAAGTATTTTCAAAATGACTATGTTTACAAATTTAGTATTTTAAATTTGCAATTCATCAGACCATTTTTTGATCTTGACTGTCAAGAACTGCCGGGTATTTGTTCAGGTGCATGGCACGAGGCAGAATGAAGGTGGATGAATTTTATTTGTGGCAAGCAGGAAAGTATTAAATTTCAATTGTTAAATAAATTAAATTTGCAATTATGTTCAATTATCATTGAAAGTTTGGTCTTTGCTGATCGCCTGTCTAGACAGCTGTGGTTTTTTTGTGACAATGTCGGGGGTGAACAAGGCGGGCAGCAGGACAAAAAAAAGCCGCCCGGCAGGGGCGGCTGGCGCTGGGAAAGGCGCTTGTTACTGAAACGCCACTTCCGCAAAGCTGCGCAATTTCCGGCTGTGCAGCCTGTCCACGCCCTGGCGGCGCAGCAGTTCCACGGCACGGATGCCGATGCGCAGATGCTGGTCGACGCGCTCGCGGTAGAAGTGATTGGCCATGCCGGGCAGCTTGATTTCGCCGTGCAGCGGCTTGTCGCTCACGCACAGCAGGGTGCCGTAGGGGACGCGGAAACGGAAGCCGTTGGCGGCGATCGTCGCGCTCTCCATATCCAGCGCGATGGCGCGGCTCTGGCTGAAACGGCGCTCCGGCGTGCGCTGCGGCAGCAATTCCCAGTTGCGGTTGTCCGTGCTGGCCACGGTTCCCGTGCGCATGATGTGTTTCAAGTCATGCCCCGTCAGCTGGGTGATTTCCGCCACGGCCGTTTGCAGCGCCTGCTGGATTTCCGCCAGCGGCGGGATCGGCACCCACAGCGGCAAGTCTTCGTCGAGCACGTGGTCTTCACGTACATACGCATGCGCCAGCACGTAGTCGCCCAGGCTTTGCGTGGTGCGCAAGCCGGCGCAATGACCGAGCATCAGCCAGGCGTGCGGACGCAGCACGGCGATATGGTCGGTGATGGTCTTCGCATTGGCCGGTCCCACGCCGATATTGACCATGGTGATGCCGCTGCCGTCCGCGCGCAGCAAATGGTAGGCGGGCATCTGCGGCAGGCGCGGCGGCGCGGCGCCCAGCGCATCCTCGCTTTCGACCGTCTGGCCGACCCGGCGCGTGACCACGTTGCCCGGTTCGACAAAGGCGATGTAGCCGTCGTCGTCCGAGGGCGCGGCCGCATCGGGCGCGCGGTCCATCATGGCGTGGCCCAGGCGGATGAATTCGTCGATGTAGAACTGGTAATTGGTGAACAGGACGAAGTTCTGGAAGTGCTGCGGCGACGTGCCGCTGTAATGGCGCAAGCGCTGCAGCGAATAATCGACGCGCGGTCCCGTGAACAGCGACAGCGGCTGCGCTTCGCCATGCGCCGGTTCGTGCGTGCCGTTGGCGATGCCGTCGTCCATGGCCGACAGGTCGGGCAGGTCGAACAGGTCGCGCATGGCCAGGCGGCGGCCCGCATCCATATTGCCTTCGATATGGTCATGCTCGGCGAACGAGAAATGCACGGGGATGGGCTGGGCGCTCACGCCCACTTCCAGGTGCACTTTCTGGCCGCTGTTATGGTTTTTCAGCAGCAGGGTGAACTGGTCCAGGTAGTAATCGCCGAACAGGTCGGGGCGCGTCAAGGTGGTTTCAAACACACCGGGGCCGGCGACAAAACCGTAGGCCAGCGGCGAGTCGGCGCGCGCCACGGTGTCCGTCTGGATGCGCACGAAGGGGTAGCAGGCACGCACACGTTCGTGCATGTCTTCGCCGGCGACAAAGCGCTGCAGCGCATCGCGCAAGTGTTCGATGCTGCTGCGGTAAATGGCTTGCACCTGTTCCAGCGCCAGGCGTGGATCGTCGAAGCGGGAGGAGGCGATGAAGGGGGGCGTAAGCAAGCGGATTCTCCTTGTGGCGGTTCGTGCATACCATTGTAAGGCAGCAGGGCCAGTCGTGTTGCCGCTCGTGTGGGTCCATGGTTGGGTGCTTGACGAATTCAAATAGAATCTGTATTCTATTTGAATGGTCAGACTAGCTAAATTCAACGAAAACAACTTCATCGACAGCGCGATCGCCGTCGCCGCCCAGTGCGGCGTGGGCGCCGTCTCGATGGCCGCCATCGCCGTCAAGGCCGGCGCGCCCATCGGCTCCGTGTATCACCGCTTCGATTCGCGCAACGCCATCCTGGCGCGCGCGTGGCTGCGCGTAAAAAGCGACTTCCGCGAGGAAGTGGCCAGCCGCTGGCTCGGCGGCGACACCTGGGCCGGCGTGCATGGCTTGCTGGACTGGTGCCGGCGCAAGCCCGTATATGCGCGCTTCCTGCTGCAATGCGCGGATAGCCCCGATTTCAACAGTGGCCTCAGCGAGGAATTGCTGGCCGCCGTGGAAGAGGAGCAGGCCGCGCTCGACGCCTGCTTTGTCCGATGCGCCGAAGCCATGCCCGCCACCGCGGAGCTTGACCTCGATCACATGCTGCTCAAATTCGTGCTGATCGATGCGCCCGTGGCCGTCGTCAAGCCTTACCTGACCCAGGAGCGGCCGATACCGGCCAGCGTCGACGCCATGCTGCGCGCCTCGCACGACGCCGTGCGCGGCTGGGCCGCCCATACCACTTCACACTAACAAAGAAAAGAATCCCCATGCGCTATTCCACCCAGCTTGAACACGGCAAGAAAATCCCGCTGCACGACGAAGAAGGTTTCATCGGCATGCGCGCGGCCGGCCGCATCGCCGCCGACACGCTCGACTACATCGCGCCTTTCGTGAAGCCGGGCGTCTCGACGGCCAAGCTCGACGCCCTGTGCGAAGAATTCATGCGCGCGGCCGGCGCCATCCCCGGCACCATCGACTACCACGGCTACAAGCACGCCAGCTGCATCTCCGTCAATAACGTGGTCACGCACGGCATCCCGTCCGAGACCAAGATCCTCAAAGTGGGCGACATCCTCAACATCGACGTGACGCCGAAGTTCAACGGCTGGTTCGGCGACACCAGCCGCACCTTCAAGGTGGGCGCCGTCTCCATCCTGGCCAACCGCCTCGTCAACACGGCGTATGACGCCATGATGGCCGGTATCCACACCGTGCGTCCCGGCGCGACCCTCGGCGACGTGGGCGCCGCCATCGAAGCGGTAGCCAAGGCGCAGGGCTTTTCCTCCGTGCGCGACTTCTGCGGCCATGGCGTGGGCCAGGTCTTCCACGACACGCCGCAAGTGCTGCATTACGGCCGCGCCGGCACGGGCATCGTGCTGGAACCGGGCATGATCTTCACGATCGAACCGATGCTCAACGTGGGCAGCTACCAGGTCAAGGTCTTGCCCGACAAATGGACGACGGTGACGAAGGACCGCTCGCTGTCGGCGCAGTTCGAGCACTCGCTGGCCGTGACGGAAACGGGCTTTGAAATCTTTACCCTGACCGGTTCGACCGAGCCGCTGGTGTAAGCATGGATGACGCGCGCCGGCAGCAGCTCACCGATATTGTCGCCGCGAAAGCCGGCGTGGATGTCGCTTGCGCGGCGCGCCACCTGGCGTTGCACGATGGCGACGTGGCGGCCGCCTTGCGCGGCATCGATGCCGAATGTTATACGCTGACGCAGCGTCTGCTGAACAAGTACCGGCGCGATCCGGAAGACGCGCTGCAGCACGTGGCGCTGGCCGTGCTGCAGCAGGAAGGCATCGGCAGCGACAGCGTGCTGCGCGCGGAGCGCATCGCGGCCCTGGCGCCGCCCGTCGCCGGCATGGTGATGCTGGCCGAATGGCTGGCCTATGTGGACTGGGAAGGCTACGACAGCGCCCTGTACGCGAATATCGACGCGGTGGCGGCGATCATCGCCGGCGCATTGTACCTGCCCGAGGTGGCCGCCAATCTGCTGCAAACGCGCGACGAAACGGTGTTCGAAGCGCAGCGCCCCGCGCTGGCAGCCGCCGCTCTGCTGTTCATCGAACGCCACATCGCGCTCTTTCCCTGAGAGTGCCCTGCGTCTTACAATGGCGGCAAGCACTGTTGCCCCATTTTGAAGACTTCCGCATGAGCGATTTTCCCGAAGATATCTACACCGAGCCGTCCGCCGACGTGCATACCCTGAACAACCTGGGCCCCTTGACGGGCATGGCCGGCATCTGGACGGGCACGCGCGGCCTGGACGTCAAGCCGAAAGCGGACGGCCCGCGCAAGCAGGCCTTCGTCGAGCGCATCGAACTGCAGCCGATCGACCCCGTCACCAACGGCCCGCAACTGTTCTACGGCTTGCGCTACTACATCCACATCACCAAGCCGGATCAAGTCAAAACGTACCATGAGCAGGTGGGCTACTGGCTGTGGGAGCCGGCCACGGGCGCCGTGATCCAGACCCTGGCCATTCCGCGTGGCCAGATCGCCATGGCGTCCGGCACGGCGACGGCGGACGCCACCAGTTTCGAACTGGTGGCCAAGCGCGATTCGACGGCGTACGGCATCTGCTCGAACCCCTTCCTCGAACATGCGTTCACCACCGTCGAATATCGGATCAAGGTCGATATCCACCCCGATGGCACGTGGGGCTACGACGAGGACACGGTCATGCTCATCCGCGGCAAGGACGAACCGTTCCACCACACGGACCGCAACCTGCTGACGAAAATCGCCGAGCCGACGCCGAACCCGATGGCCTTGCAGGCACTGGCGGCGGCAGCTTAAGGTTTGCCTTGCGCCACCGCCTTGATCGCGCGCTCCTCGCCCATGGCGGCCGCTATCTTCCAGCGCTGCATGGCGCTGGCGCGGTCGGGGCGTTTCAAGCCCGCGCCTTCCCAGTCCATCAGTCCCAGGTTGTAGATGTCGCCCGCGCTGCCCTTGTCGGCGGCGAGGGTGAACCATTTGCGCGCTTCCTTGTGGTTGACGGGAATCTGGTAGCCGCGCACGTGGTACAGGCCCAATAAGTGCATGGCTTGCGCATTGCCCTTGTTCGCGGCCTGTTTCAGCAAGTCGAGGCCGCGCGCCATGTTGCGCGGTTCCTGCCAGCCTTCGGCCAGCATCACGCCTTTCGCCGCCAGCGCATAGCTGTCGTTTTTCACGAGGCCCTTGCCGATCAGGGGCTTGGCGGCCACCTGGCGCGCTTCGCGCTGCTGCGCCGTTGGCGCCGTGATGGGGCCCGGCTTGCCTTCGCCCATCAGCAGCATCCAGCCATACAGGCCATACGCGCCGGCGTCGCCCTTGCCGACCAGGCTTTCCAGCATGGCCAGCGCCTGCACCTTGTCGCCATTTTCGTACAGCTTGACGGCCTTGGCGCTGCTCGCATCTGCCGGCACAACGGCTGGCGCATGGGGCGCGATGGGCGCCGACGCGATGGCCGTTTGCGGCGGTGGAGCCGCCGGGCGCACACGCACGGGCAAGCCATAGCTGGCGGCCAGCACGGCCACGCTCGCGGGCGCGAGGATCAGCACTTGCGCCAGCTGGTTGCGGCGGCCCTTGCCGGCGATGCCCATGGCCCGTTCGGCTTGCCGCTCGCCGCCCAGCGCTTCGCTCAGCACGGCTTTCACCTTGCGGTTGAACAGCCAGTAGCCGGCGCCCGTGACGAGCAAGCCTGCGACGGCGGCCGCACCGCGCCCGGCGAAGAACCAGGTGGCGATGGCGGCGGCCAGCGCGGCCAGCGCGCTTTTCCACCAGAATTGTTTGGCCAGCCGCGTGTAGACCTGGCGCAGGGCGCCGAGCACGCAGGTACGTACATTGTTGGCATAGTCGGCGGAGACGACATCGACGTGCGCGTGATCCGCGTCGCCGCTGAGGACGGACTCGATCACGTCCGAGTTCAGTTCCGAGGCGGCCACGTCGCGCAGCGGCGTCAGCAAACCTTGCACGTGGGCCGAGAACAGGCCGTCGTCGGCGCTGCCGGCCAGCGCGTCGCTGAGCGCCTTGAGGTCGCCGCGCAGCAGCTTTTCCACGATGTCGTCCAGGGTCAGCCAGCGCAAGTCCGTACCGTATGCGACCAGGTGGTGCTTTTCCGCGTTGCACGATGCATCGAGGCGCACGATGCGCAGCTTGGCCGCATACAGGGCGTCGACTTCCTGCGGCTGGTCTTCATTGTAAATGCTCACTTTCGCCAGGGCCAGGCTGCTGGCAATGGCTGCCAGTGAGTGCACGCTCTCCTTGTCGCGGATGCGGCGCGCATCGTCGGGCGCCTGCTTGGGCAGGCTGACGCTGTAGCCGGGCGTCACATGCACGTCGACCCAGGCCGCCTTGCCCACCTTGCCGGAACCGCCGCACGGGTTGCAGCGCAAGTCGCCCACGCCGCTGCAGGTGCGGCACGTGACCTTGCCGCTGGCGCGGCAGGTGCCGCAATTGATGTTGCCGGAACCGTGGCAAGTGTTACAGCTGACCTTGCCGTAGCTGCAATGGTAGCAAGAGCGGTACTCGGTGCGGTATTGGGGCCGCGTCTCGCTGTGGTAGCTGGTGTGCGAGCTGCCGTTGCTGTAGGTGGTAGTGGGCACTTGCACCGTGATGTAGTCGGTGACTTGTTCGGAGACCGTGCCGCTGCCGCTGCAATACGAGCACGACACCTTGCCGCTGCCGTAGCAGCCATACGCGTCGCAGCTGACGGTGCGCCCGCCGTGGCAGTTCCAGCATGTTTCCGTCGTCGCGCCGTAGCAGGTGTGGCAGTTGATGCGGCCGCTGCCGGTGCAGTTGTTGCAGGTATCGAGGTGCCAGTACTTGACGGCGTGCGGCAGGTAGACGCCCGCCTCGACGCCGTTGTAGGCCTGGCCCGCCTGGCGCAAGGCATTGTCGAGCCTGCTCGCCGCGCGGCGCAGCCGTTCCTTCTCCTGCGCGTGAGCGAGCGCTCCCACCTCGTGGGAGCCACAGCGGCAGTCATTGCCCGCTGGCGTGAAATAGCCATTGATGACGCGCTGCTCGAAGCGCGCCTCGAGCGCGTAGTTCGCTTGCAGCGAAAACTCCTGCAGCACGTCTTCTTCGTCCAGCGGCGTGATGTCGTGCGGTTCGAAACGCGTCTTGTCCTGCACCAGGGTGCGCAGCTTGCCCAGCACCGTCGGTATCTCTTCCTTGTCGAGCTTGAGGGGCGCTGGCGCCGTCACGGCCGTTGCTGATGCCTGGGGCATGTCCTCGTTGCCTTGGGTATCGGTGGCCGTCTCGGTGCTGGGGTTCATGCGCGTCCTTTTGCTCTCTGGAAAGATGTTTGAATTTTAGCATCCCAATATGACAAACCATGACAAAGCGGACCCGCTTTTTCAGCGCAGGCCGCGACGGAACTGGTCAGGCGTGCCGCCGCTTTGCCGGCGAAACATGGCGATGAAAGCGGAGGCCGTGCTGTAGCCCAGTTCCAGCGCGATCGCCTGCACGGTGTCTCCTTGTTCCAGCAGGGGCAGGGCGGCCAGGAAGCGCTGGCGCTGGCGCCATTCGCCGAACGGCATGCCCAGTTCGCGCTGGCAGCGGCGCGCCAAGGTGCGCTCCGTCACGTGCAATTGCGCGGCCCACTCGGCCAGTGAGCGGTTACTGCCAGGCTCCGCCTGCAGGGCCGCCAGCAGCGCCGCAATGACGGGCTCGTCGCTGCCAGGCAGATAGTTGCGGCTGCACGGCGCCAGCTGCAGCTGGTCGACCAGCACCTGCGCCAGGCGCTGGTCGGCTTCGGTGGCGGGCGTGGTGACGTTGCGCCCGGCAAAGTCGCCTAGTATGGCTTTGAGCAAAGGACTCAATACCAGCGCGCACGGCTGGGCCGGCAGCTGCGCGCACAGGCTGGCGTCGATGTAGGCCGAGTGAAACACGACATCCTGGCGGATATAGCCGTCGTGCAAAGTCTCGGGCGGTATCCACACGGCGTACTGGGGCGGCGACAGGTAGCGCTGGCCCGCGACCATGATTTCCATCACGCCCGTGGAGCAATACGTGAGCTGGCCCCAAGGATGGCTCTGGTAATCGAACTGCTGGTGCGCGCGGTAATCGTCGAGGCGGAAATACACAGGATAGGGCAGGGTGTCGGAAACGGCGGGGAAATGCTGGTTGCTGGCCATGGTGTCTTTGTCCTGTTCTTCGCATCGATTGTCCGCTATGCATTATATCCATGGAATCGGACCGTGCGAAAATGGCGGTCTTGAATACTGGAGTACGCCGCATGCAAGTGAAGCACTATCTGTTACCCGTGATCGCCGTGCTGATCTGGGCCATCAATACCATTGTCAGCAAGATGGCCGTGGGCGTGATCGATCCGGCCGCCATCTCGTTCTACCGCTGGCTGCTGGCCGGCGTGCTGCTGGCGCTCGTGTTTGCCCGTCCCGTGTGGAAGCAGCGCTCCGTGGTGCGACCGTATCTGGGCAAACTGTTTGTGCTGGGTATGTTGGGCATGGTCATGTACCAGTGCCTCGCCTACATCGCCGCGCAAACGACGACGGCCACCAATATGGGCATCCTCGCATCGATGATGCCGCTGCTGGCCGTGGGCCTGTCCGTGCTGCTGCTGGGCGAGGCGCCCACCGTGGGCGGCGTGTTTGGCGGCCTCGTGTCGCTGCTGGGACTCGCTTATTTGCTCAGCCATGGCGACCCGGCCGCCCTGCTGGCCCATGGAGCAGCCGTGGGCGACGCGCTGATGCTGCTGGCGTGCCTGTCGTATGCGGGCTATGGCGTGCTGCTCAAGCGCTGGAAGATTCCCCTGAATAACTGGCATTCGCTGCTGATCCAGGTCTGGTGCGCCGTGCCCGTGCTGTTCGTGTACTACCTGAGCCAGTCCGCGCCGCCCGTCACCAGCGCCGGCCTGCCGCTGGTGCTGTTTGCCGGCATCCCCGCCTCCATCATCGCGCCGTTCTTGTGGATGCATGGCCTGGCCAAGCTGGGACCGAGCCGCGCGACGACCTTGATGAACTTGCTGCCCGTATTCACGGTGATCATCGCCATGCTGTTCCTTGGCGAAACCTTGCACAGCTACGATGTGATCGGTGGCGGCGTGACCCTGCTGGGCGTGGTGATGGTGCAGTATCTGAAACGTCCGCTGCGCCGCGCACCGGCATAGTTTTTTTGCTATGCTGGTGTTTTGAACAAGGAGGCGCCATGCCCAGCATCGATACTCTGTTGAGTGAACTCGAAGCATTCGGTAACACCAATGATGCGGCGCACACGGCGCGCGCCAGCCGCATGCTCAATATCACGCGCGACACGGGCGAATTGCTGGCCGTGATGGTGCACGCGCGCGGCGCCCGGCGGGTGCTGGAAATCGGCACGTCGAACGGCTATTCCACCCTGTGGCTGGCGCGCGCCGTGCAGGCGCTGGGCGGCAAGGTGGTGACGGTGGAAAAGGCGCAGGACAAGTTCGACATGGCGCACGACAACTTTGTGCGCGCGCAATTGCAGGGCGTGATCGGCCAGCTGCTGGCGGACGCGGGCGACGTGCTGCGCGATGCGGCGGACGGCGCCTACGATTTCATCTTCCTCGATTCCGCGCGCCAGCAATACGCGCAGTGGTGGCCGCAGCTGGACCGCGCGCTGGCGGCTGGCGGCGTGCTGGTGGTCGACAACGCCAGTTCGCACTACGCGGACATGGCCGGCTTCATCGAAACCATCCGCGCCGACAGCCGCTACACGACGTGCCTGGCGACGGTCGGCAAGGGCGAATTCATCGCCGTCAAGGCGGGCAACTAGTTATTCAGCAACGATAGCCGCTTCCAGCACGCGCACCAAGGATTCGACGCCTTGCGCGTCGACGTCGTCGAAACGGCCAATCAACGGGCTGTCGAGGTCGAACACGCCGATGATCTGGCCGTGCGCAAACACGGGCACCACCAGTTCCGAGCGGGAATTGACGTCGCAGGCGATGTGGCCGGGAAATGCATGCACGTCCTGCACGACGATGGACTTGCCTTCGACCACCGTGGTGCCGCACACGCCGCGCCCCTTCTTGATGCGGATGCAGGCGGGCTTGCCCTGGAACGGTCCCAACACCAATTCCTCGCCCTTGAGGAAATAAAAGCCGGCCCAGTTGAGGCCCGGCATGGTGTTGAAGACCAGCGAACTGAAGTTGGCCGTATTGGCGATGAAGTCGGTCTCGCCTGACAGCAAGCCTTGCAGCTGCGAGCGCAAGTCCGCATACATGGCTTGCTTGGCGGCGGGGGTATCGGTGCCGTAGGCGGCGTCGCTGATGGTAAACGTCATGGTCGTGGTGGCGCTTGAAAATGGGGAAGGCGATATGGTAGCGCGTCTGGCGCATCCGCGCGCGGCCGTCACTGTTTCAGATATTCCTGCGCCAGCTGGCGCAGCAGGTGCAGGGCCGCATGGCCGTGATCGGCCTGCCATGCCAGGCCGATGCCGGCCGCCAATTCCTCGCCTTCCGCCAATGGCCGGTAGATCACGCCATCCATGCGCAGCGCGCGGAACGAGTCGGCCAGCAGCGCCATACCTTTGCCTGCGGCCACGTCGCCGAGCAGCACATGGTGGTCGGGTGCTTCGCGCAGGAAATGCGGCGCGAAATCATGCCGGCGGAACACTTGCTGGCAATGGTCGAAAAAGGCGGGCTGGCGCACCCGTTCGAACCAGTAGATGGGTTCCTGGGCGATGTCAGCAAGGCTGAGCTTGCGCTTCTTCGCCAGCCGGTGCCCGGCGGGCAGGGCCAGCATCATGGGCTGGCGCGCCAGCGGCTGCACGGCTAGCTCGAACGTGGCGCTGGGCAAGGCAAGCAGGGCTGCATCGAGCTGGCCCTTGCGCACGGCGGCGACCAGGCGCGGCGACGGGGCCGCCGTCAATTCCAGGCGGACATTGCCCAGTTGCTCCTCCAGCGCCGCCAGCAAAGGACGGAACAGGCCTGCCGCCACGGAACTGGTCAAGCCCAGGCGCAGGCGCGCGGGTGCGCTGTCTTGCCGCAGCGATTGCTGCGCCATCTCCAGCAAATCGAGGATGTGCAGCGCCTGCGGCAGCAGGGTACGGCCCGCTTGCGTCAAGGCCACGCCCTGCGTGTCGCGCTCGAACAGGCGCGCGCCCAGCTTGTCTTCCAGCCCCTTGATGGCGCGCGACAATGGTGGCTGGGTCATGTGCAATTGCTCCGCCGCCTGGCGGAAGTTCAGGCAGCGGGCGACGGCGCAAAACAGGGTCAAGGCATGGGTATCGAGGGCTCTCATACCAGAAAGGTATCACGAAATCGGGCATTCCCTTGCCAGCTGGCGCGGTCCACACTGGCGGCATCGAGTCAACAACTGAGGAGAGCAGCATGCAACAGCGACACATCGGCAATAGCGGTTTGACCAGTTCGGCATTGGGCCTGGGCTGCATGGGCATGTCGGAATTCTATGGCGCCACGGACGAGGCGCAATCCCTGGCCACCCTGGAAGCGGCCCTGGCGGCGGGCGTGACCCTGTTCGACACGGCCGACGCCTACGGTTTCGGCCACAACGAGCAGTTGCTGGGGCGCTTTTTGGCCAGCCATCGCGGCCAGGCCCTGATCGCCACCAAGTGCGGGCTGGCGCGCGAGGCGGGCAGTTATGCGCGCCGCGTCGACAATTCCCCCGCTTACATCCGCCAGGCGTGCGAAGCGTCGCTGGCGCGCCTGGGCGTGGAGGCCATCGACCTGTTCTATCTGCACCGCCTGAATCTCGAGACGCCACTTGAGGAATCGATGGGCGCGCTGGCGCAACTGCGGCAAGAGGGCAAGATCCGC
This sequence comes from Janthinobacterium sp. HH104, assembly GCF_001758715.1. NCBI lineage: Bacteria > Pseudomonadati > Pseudomonadota > Betaproteobacteria > Burkholderiales > Oxalobacteraceae > Janthinobacterium > Janthinobacterium sp. HH104. The sequence continues at coordinate 135,142 of NZ_LRIB01000035.1, forward strand.
GCCGTGGGCCTGTGCGAGGTGAGCGCCGCCACCTTGCGGCGCGCGGCGGCGATCTGCCCCGTGGACGCCGTGCAGAGCGAATACTCGCTGTGGACGCGCGAACCGGAGCAGGGCGTGCTGGGCGCCTGCCGCGACGTGGGCGCCAGCTTCTTTGCCTACAGTCCGCTGGGCCGGGGATTTTTGACGGGCGCCATTGCCGATGCGGCCAGCCTCGACGCGGGCGACTTTCGCCAGTTCAATCCCCGCTTTGCCGCCGATAACCTGGCGCGCAATCAGGCCATCGTCGCGCAAGTGAGGGACATCGCGCGCGCAAAAGGCTGCACGCCGGCCCAGCTGGCGCTGGCCTGGCTGCTGGCGCAAGGCGACGACATCATTCCCATTCCCGGCACCAAGCGCATCGCGTATTTGTACGACAACCTCGGCGCGCTGGCCGTGCGGCTGGACGGGGCGGAACTGGCGGCGATGAACGCGGCCTTTCCTTTGGGCATGGCGGCGGGCGCGCGCTATACGGAAGAAGGCATGAAGGGCGTGGATGCCTGAAAAAAGGCTATGTCACCGTTAGATGTGGGAATGCTCCTAGTGTTGCCTTCAATAATGTTTCTGGCGAGCGGATGCGCCCGGCGTCGAGTATCCAGCGCCAGCCCAGGTAATTCGACAGGTAGCGTGTGGCTACGCCGTGAAACGGCCGTAGCCAATCCCGCAAGCGGCTGTGATACGCATTGACGTTTTGCACGTGGGCGGCGCCCCGCACGCGGATGCCGGCACGCAAGTTGACGGCCTGGTGGCTGACCCCTGCTTCATGGGCGAAGGCGCGGTAGGCGGCATGACCATCGGTGACCAGCAAGATATCCTTGTCGATGACGGGTGGCAGGCAAGCATGTAGCTGTGCCTTGGTCAGTGCTCCTTTTCCCGTGACGAAATCGAGGGTTTGCCCAGTGCGGTCACGCGCCACCAGGATGCAGACTTGCTCATTCGATATGCCACGTTTAAAGGCATGACCACCACGGCGCCGCGCCGGGCGCGTCAAATGCCGCGATCCCTTCTCCGATTCCAGTACATACAGCTCGTCCGCTTCGGCGATGCCATGCAGGCGATGGGGCCGGTCCGTTTTTGCCAATGATAAAAACCGGTGGCGCCAGCGAAACGTGGTATTGCGGTGCACGCCCAGCTGTAACGCCGCCTTACGCACGGAATCCGATGTCAGCATGCAATGGGCATACTCAAGCCACAGCGCCTTGTGGCGCAAGCGGGCAAGCGGCGTGCCGGTGAGTGCATTGAAGGTGCGGCCGCAAGGCACGCAACGGTAGCGCTGCAGTCCGTGTGCATGGCCGTGCCGGTGAGCATGGTTGCTGTTGCAAACCGGACAGTGCGGTTGTTGGCGGGCCACGCTTTCGATCAATGCCACGGCGACGTCTTGCGATGCGGCCCCGTGCAGCAGGGCGATGCCCGCCAGGCGCTGGCGGCGGTTCAGTTCGGCGAACTGGGCGATGAAGGTTTTCCATTGGGCTGGCTGCATGGAAGGCTCCCGCTTGTCTGCGATGCTCAGTCAGACAGCAGGGACACGGGAAGATTCCCGGAATTCCCCTACTTGTCGAGGACAGAGCCGAAAAAAACGCGTGAGTGTACGCCAGCGTACCTAACTGAAACTTTCTCTGCAGGATAATTGCCGGCGATCTGCTAGCATTTGGCAGTGACTGCGCGCTGCGCTTTGCACGCTGTTCAATGGTCAGGTATCCGATGAGGTGGATGTTGTTAGATGACGATATTTTCGATATAGAACTGAAGTTATTGCTTGAGGGAATACTGCTGCGCTATCAGCACGATTTCCGCGATTATTCCGTGGCCTCCCTGCGCCGGCGCATGCGCCAGGCCATGGAGCGCTTCGGCTGCGCCAGCCTGTCGCAATTGCAGGACCGCATCTTGCACGAGCCGGCCATGTTCGCGCAGATGCTGCAGTTTTTCACGGTGCAAGTGAGCGAGATGTTCCGCGATCCCGCGTATTTTCGTGCCCTGCGCGAAAAAGTCGTGCCCATCCTGCATACCTATCCCTCGATCAAGATCTGGGTGGCCGGCTGCAGCAGCGGCGAAGAGGTATGGTCGCTGGCCATCTTACTGGAAGAGGAAGGCTTGCTCGAGCGCAGCATGATTTATGCGACCGACATCAATGTGGAAGCGCTGGCCGCCGCCGAAGCGGGCATCTATCCCATCGAACGCATCGCCCAGTTCAGCGAGAATTACCAGCTGGCGGGCGGCAAGCGCTCGCTGTCCGACTATTACACGGCCGCCTACAAGGGCGCCATCTTTGACCGGCGCTTGCGGCGCCAGTTCGTCTTCGCCGACCACAGCCTGGCGACGGACAGCGTGTTTTCGGAGGTGCATATGGTTTCCTGCCGTAACGTCATGATTTACTTCAACAAAGACTTGCAAGACCGCAGCCTGGGCCTGTTCCACGAAGCGCTGGTGAACCGGGGCTTCCTGGGTCTGGGCATGAAGGAAAGCCTGCATTTCAGCCGCCATGCGGACAGCTTCAACGAGCTGAGCCCGGCCGAACGCATCTTCCAGCGTGCCTGACATGCTGCCAGGCTGCGACGTCGCGGCACCGCCCGCCGGCCTGCGCCTGATCGCCATCGGCGCCTCGGCCGGCGGCGTGGAAGCGCTGGGCATCGTGCTGCGCGCCTTGCCCGCCACCTGCCGCGCGGCCGTCGTGGTGGTGCTGCATCTGGCGCCGGGCCGCTCGAGCCAGTTGCCGCAGCTGTATGCGGAACGTTGCCAGCTGCCTTTGCGCGAGGCGCAGGACAAGGAACCGCTGCAAGCGGGCGTCGTGTATTTCGCGCCGCCCGACTACCACCTGCAAGTCGAGCCCGATGGCTGTTTTTCCCTGTCGCAGGAAGCGCCCGTGTATTTTTCGCGCCCGTCCATCGATGTCTTGCTGGAAACGGCGGCGCTGGCTTACCGGCGAACCATGCTGGCCATTATCCTGACGGGCGCTTCGGCCGATGGCGCGGCGGGCCTGGCGCGCGTGCGGCAGCTGGGCGGTAGTGCCTGGGTGCAAGACCCGCAGCGGGCCAGTTGTGGCATCATGCCGGCGGCCGCGCTCAAGCTGGCGGGCGCCGACCGCGTGCTCGATTTGCCGCAGATGGCCGCCAGCCTGGCATTGCTCGGCGATGGCGAACACAAGTGAATGAGAGTGGTGTAGTGCGTGTAATATATGTGAGAATTGAAACAATGTTGATGTTCATATCGAAACACGATGGCATCTTGCCGTTGCGATGCCTGAAGATGATTCCGTGACCGCACCTATCCATATCCTCGTCGTTGACGACATCGCGCAAAACCTGGTCGCCGCCGAAGCCGTGCTGGCACGGCCCGGTATTGTCATCCTGAAAGCAAGCTCGGGCGCGCAAGCGCTGGAATTGCTGTTGACGCATGAAGTGGCGCTGGCCCTGATTGACGTGCAAATGCCGCACATGGATGGTTTCGAGCTGGCCGAGTTGATACGCGGCAGCGAGCGCACGCGCAGCATTCCCCTGATCTTCCTGACGGCGGCGTCGCGCGAACCGAGCTACAGCTTCCGCGGCTACGAGGCGGGCGCCGTCGACTTTCTCTACAAGCCCATCGACGTGAAGGCCTTGCAAAGCAAGGTGGCCGTGCTGGTCCAGCTGTACCAGCAGAAACGCGAATTGTCGGCCCAGCTCGACGAGCTCAAGCATGCCTTGCACCTGAACGAACTGTTCACGGCCGTGCTGGGCCACGACTTGCGCACGCCCTTGTCGGTGGTGATGAACGGCGCCATGCTGCTGCCGATGATGAGCGACCACCCGAAGGTGATCGTCACGGCGCAGCGCATCGAAAGCAGCGCCAAGCGCATGGGGCGCATGGTCGACCAGCTGCTGGACCTGGCGCGCATCCGCTCGGGTACGATGGAGTTGCGCAGCAGCACGCACGACTACCTGGCGCTGGCGCGCGCCATCGTCGAGGAATTCGAGACGGCCGGCCAGGCGCCGCTGGTCGAGGTCGGCAGCGCGGGTAATCTGCACGGGCAATGCGATGCGGGCTTGCTGTCGCAAGTCATTTCGAATCTGTTAAACAATGCCATCACACATGGCGAGCCGGGCACGCCCGTGCAACTGGACCTCGATGGACGGGCCGCCGACCATATCGAGTTGCGCATCGCCAATCGCGGCGTCATCCCGGCCGCCTTGCTGCCGACCCTGTTCGAGCCGTTCCAGCAGGCGGGCGAGAAGCGCAGGACGGGGCAGGGCCTGGGGCTGGGCTTGTACACGGTCAACATGTTCGTCAAGGCCCACGGCGGCACGGTCGAGATCAGTTCGACGGCCGCGCAGGGCACGCTGGCGACCGTGCGCATCCCGCGCCAGTGCCAGGTGCGCGTGCAAGCGGGATTGGTTACATGAGCGCGCCAGCCTGGCCGCGCGGCGGCGGCAACATGGGCGAGCTGGTGCGCCAGCGCGACTGGTCCGCCACCAGCCTGGGCCCGCTCGATGGCTGGCCCGCCCATTTGCGCACCAGCGTCGACATCGTGCTCAATTCGCCGATGGCGATGGTGCTGATGTGGGGCCCGCAGCACGTGATGATTTACAACGACGATTACATCCAGATCGCAGGCGAGCGCCATCCGGCCGCGCTGGGCGGCACGGTGCCGGCCATCTGGCCTGAAATCTGGGACTGGAATGCGCGCATCCTCGAAACGGGATTGCGCGGGGAAACACAGGTGCACCGAGAATGCTGCTTGCCGCTGTTGCGCGGCGGACAGCGCACCGACGTCTGCTTCGACCTGTTTTATACGCCCGTGCATGGCGACGAGGGCCAGGTGGACGGCGTGCTGTGCACGGCACTGGAATTGACGGCGCGCATGGAAGAAGGGCGCCAGCTGAAGCTGGCCACGGCCGAGCTGGGCAAACTCAACACGACCTTGCAGGCCGAGAGCGAGGCCGTGCGCGCGGCCAACCGCCGCCTGGGCGAGGAACGCGCGCTGCTGCGCGCCCTGTTCCAGCAGGCGCCCAGCTTCATGGCCATGCTGCGCGGGCCGCGGCACGTGTTCGAGCTGGCGAATGAACATTATCTGCGCCTGGTCGGTCACCGCGATCTGCTGGGCAAGACAGTCGAAGCGGCCTTGCCTGAAGTCAAGGAGCAAGGATTCATCGAACTGCTCGACCAGGTCTACCGCACGGGCGAACCGTACGAGGGACGCCAGGTGAAGGTGGATTTGCAGACGGCGGACGGGCAGACGGGGCAGCGCCAGATCGACTTCGTCTACCAGCCCATCAAGGATGACGAGGGTACTGTCACGGGTATCCTCGTCGAAGGCATCGACGTCACCGAACGCATGGAAGGCGAGGAGCGCTTGCGCCTGGCTCAGCAGGCGGGCGGCATCGGCACCTTCGAATGGTTCCCCGAGACGGGCGCGATGCTGGTGTCGCCCACCTTCCGCCGCCTGTGGGGCATTGCCGACGAGGTGGAAGTGACGGAACGCTTGCTGGTGAGCCTGGTCGATGCGCGCGACCAGCAAAAGGTCGGACCGAGCAAGCTTGCTGTGGCGCCCAATCCCCTCGAATACGTGGAGTACCGCATCCGCCGCCCGGCCGATGGCGCGCTGCGCTGGATCGCGCGCCAGGGCGAGGTGGTGGCCGGCCGCGTGCCGGGCCAGCGCCGCTACGTGGGCGTGTCGTTCGATGTGACGGAGCGGCGCCAGATCGAGGATGAACTGAACGCCAGCCAGGAGCGTATGGCCGCTATTTTCGGCCAGGCCTCGGTGGGCTTGTCCGAGCTGGGCCTCGACGGCAGTTTCCAGAGGGTCAACGGCGCCCTGTGCTGCATGCTGGGCCGCTCGGCCGAAGAGCTGCTGAGCCTAAACATGAACGACATCATGCATCCGGCGGACGTGCCCGGCAACAGCGTGCTGTTCCAGCGCCTGGTGGAAACGGGCGAATCGTTCTCGCTGGAAAAGCGCTACCTGAAGCCCGACGGCTCGCAAGTGTGGGTGTCGAGCAATGTCAGCCGCCTGGTCGATGAACAGGGACAGACGCGCTCCTTGATCGCCGTCAAGACGGATATCACGGACCGGCGCCGCGTGGAAAAAGCGCTGCATGAATTGAACGAAACGCTCGAGCACCGGGTCGAACAGGAAGTCGGTGAGCGCACGAAGGCGGAAGACGCCTTGCGCCAGGCGCAAAAGATGGAAGCCGTGGGCCAGCTGACGGGCGGCATCGCGCACGATTTCAATAATGTGCTGCAAATCATTTCCGGCAATTTGCATTTGCTGCAGCATTTGACGGGCACGGATGGCGTCATGCGCCAGCGCCTCGATACGGCGATTGCCGCCGTCGAGCGGGGCGCCAAGCTGTCGTCGCATCTGCTGGCGTTTGCGCGGCGCCAGCCTTTGCAGCCGGTGGTGGCCGACCTGGCGCGCGTGGTGCGCAACATGGATGCGCTGCTGCGGCGCGCCCTGGGCGAAGCGATCGACATCGTGCTGGTGGGCGGCGGCGGGTTGTGGAATACCCTGGTCGACCGCGGCCAGATCGAGAACGTCATCCTGAACCTGGCCATCAATGCGCGCGACGCCATGGATGGCGTGGGCAAGCTGACCATCGAGCTGGGCAACGTCGTACTCGACGAGCAGTATGTGCACAACCTGGTCGACGTGCCTGCCGGCCAGTACGTGATGCTGTCGGTGACGGACACGGGCCGTGGCATGAGCGGCCCCGTGCTGCAGCGCGCGTTCGAGCCGTTCTTCACCACCAAGCCGGAAGGCGCGGGCACGGGCTTGGGCTTGTCGATGGCGTATGGCTTTGTCACGCAAAGCCGCGGCCATATCCGTATTTACAGTGAACCTGGCGTGGGCACGGGAGTCAAAATCTATTTGCCCCGTTCCCTGATGGCGGAAGCGGACGAGGAACTGGAATTGAGCGGCGTCGTCACGGGCGGCACGGAAACGGTGCTTGTGGTGGAAGACGATGTGGGCGTGCGCACCACCGTGGTCGATATGCTGGGCGCGCTCGGCTACAAGGTGCTCAAGGCCGAGGATGGCGAAAGCGCGCTGGCCGTGCTGCACAGCGGTGCGCAGATCGACTTGCTGTTTACGGACGTGATCATGCCCGGTCCCGTCAGCAGCACGGAGATGGCGCGCCAAGCACGCGAGTTGCAGCCCGATATCGCCGTCTTGTTTACGTCGGGCTACGCGCAGGATGTCATCGTGCACGAAGGCAGACTCGACGCGGGAGTGGAATTGCTCAGCAAACCGTACCGGCGCGAAGAGCTGGCGCGCAAGCTGCGCCATGTGCTGGCCAACCGCCAGCAGCAAATGCGCGCGCGCCAGTTTGAACGGTCCGGCGCACCGGTGGCCGGCACGCAAGCGGGTGGCGGCCTGGCGGCCAGCGTGCTGGCAGGCGGCACGCCGGGGCTGGACTTGACGGGGCATGCGCCAGAACCGCAGGGGGACATGCCGACATCGATGAAGATACTCGTGGTGGAAGACAATCTCGATTCGCAGCTGATGGTGTGCGAACTGGTGGGTATGCTGGGCCACACGGTCAGCGGCGTGTCCGATGGCGAGGCGGCGTGGAAATTGCTCAACGAGCAAGACTTCGATATCCTGTTTACGGATGTCAGCCTGCCCGGCATGTCCGGCATCGCGCTGGCGCGCATGGTGCTGCGCGATAAACCTGATATGCGCATTATCTTTTCCACGGGCTATGGCAAGGAGTCGATGGATGAACTGGGCTTTTCCGCCAGCGTCTTGCGCAAGCCCTATGATTTGCTGGAGTTGCAAGCGGCACTCGATCAACCCTGACGGGCACGCGCCGGCACGGCTTGCCCGTCTCACCCTGCAGAGGCAAATGGATGACTCCTGAACTGACGATGCTGGCCTGTACCCTCGTGCTGGCGCTGGTGCAAATCCTGCTTCCCGCCCTGTTCCGCACGCGCGAAACGGGCACGGCCTATAACGTGAGCGCGCGCGACGGCGACGGGCCGCCTGTGGGCAAGATCACGGCCCGCTTGCGGCGGGCCCAGGCGAACCTGTTCGAAACCCTGCCCCTGTTCGCCGCCGCCGTGCTGATCGCCCACGTGACGGCGCAGGAAAGCGCGCTGACCCTGTACGGCGCCGCCCTGTACCTGGCCGCGCGCGTGCTGTACCTGCCCCTGTACGCGTTTGGCGTGCCCGTCGTGCGCACGCTCGTGTGGTGCGTGTCGATTGCCGGTTTGTTGATGCTGTTCTGGGCCATCCTGTTTGCTTCCTGAATTCCTACGCCAGCTGTGGCGCCCGTCCTATGGCGGTGCGCCGGGCCCGGCCGTAAAGTAACTCACCTTGGCGCAGGGGCGCCGGCATGGTGCTTTTACTTTTAGGATGGCAATGATGCTTGCTTCGCTGAACAAGTCTGGTCGACACATCCAGCGCCTGCTGCGCTCGGTCTTCGGCGTGGCGCGGCTGCGCACGGGCCAGCAGGAAGTCATCGACAGCGTGCTGGCCGGGCGCGACACCCTGGCCATCATGCCCACCGGCAGCGGCAAGTCCCTGTGCTACCAGCTGCCCGCCGCCCTGTTGCCGGGCACGACCCTGGTCGTGTCGCCGCTGATTTCGCTGATGAAGGACCAGCTGGAAAAGCTGCACGAACTGGGCATCACGGCCGTGCAGCTCAACAGCAGCCTGTCGCGCGCCGAAGAGGACGACGCCATCGCCCGCATCGCCCAGGGCGGCAGGCTCATCATTTTTTGCACGCCGGAACGCCTGGCGATGCCCGAGTTCCTGTCCTTGCTGGCCAGCGCGCCGCCCAGCCTGGTCGTCATCGATGAAGCCCATTGCATTTCCCAGTGGGGCCACGACTTCCGTCCCGCCTACCTGGAAATCGCGGCCGCCCTGCGCGCGCTGGGCCGTCCGCCCGTGGTGGCGCTGACGGCCACGGCCACCGGGGAAGTGATAGCCGATATCGACGCGCAGCTCGAAGCGCGCAAGCTGCAGGTCATCAATACGGGCATCTACCGCGCCAATTTGCGCTACCGCGTGATCCAGGTCACGAATGCGGGAGAGAAACAGGACGAAGTCTTGCGCCTGCTGCGCGAGACGCCAGGCGTGGGCATCGTGTATGCGGCCACCGTCAGAGCTGTCGAGGACCTGGCGGCGCGGCTGGGCGAATTGGGCGAGAGCGTCACGTGCTACCACGGCAAGCTGGCGGCGCGCGAGCGCAAGCATAACCAGGACTTGTTCATGAATGGCGAGCGCCGCATCATGGTCGCCACCAACGCGTTCGGCATGGGCATCGACAAGCCCGACACGCGCTTCGTCATCCACTTGCAGGTGCCGGCCAATCTGGAAGCGTATTACCAGGAATCGGGCCGGGCAGGGCGCGACGGCTTGCCCGCCGACTGCACCTTGCTGTACTTCCAGGAAGACAAGCGGGTGCAGCAATTTTTCCTGGCCAAGCACTATCCCACGGCCGAAGAACTGGCCGCCATCGTGGCGGCCGCGCAAGAATTACCAGCCACGTTTGCGTTCGCCGCGCTGGTAGCGCGCCTGCCCGAGTTTTCCGACGGCCACTTGAAGGTGTGCCTGAAACTGTTAAAAGACGGCAAGCTGCTGCGCCAGGACCGCAAGCTCGGCTACCGCTTGACAGCCCAGTCGGCCGCCACGCCTGCGTATGCGCAGCTGGCGCAGATCTATGTCGACAAGCAGGAGCGCGACAAGCAGGCGCTCGAGCAGATGGTGGCGTATGCGCAAAGCGGCCTGTGCCGCTGGAAACTGCTGCTCGATTATTTTGGCGATGCCGGCGATTTCGAGCGCTGCTGCACTTGCGACAATTGCCAGTCGCCGCCCGCGCTGGCCGCGCCCATCAGCCTTGACGAGTTCCCGCCCGCGCCTGCTGAAACGCCACCGCCAGCGCCGGCACCCCAGATCGCCGTCGGCAGCCGCGTGCGCGTACCGCGCTACCAGATCGGCACCGTGCTGTCCGTGGCGGGCGACCAGGTCACCATTGCCTTTCCGGAAAACACCACGCGTACCTTCATGGCCGAGTTCGTCGTTCCCGCGTGAAGCCATGGTGCGCTGCCGAACAGTGATTTGGCGCAAGCGCGCTAGAATCAGCCCATTCCAACGCGCTTTTTTAAGGCAGGGGGCAGGGCATGGCAGACATGGTGGTGGTGCGCAAGGAAGGCTTGTACTGTGTGCCGGGGCAGTTCTACATCGACCCGTGGCGTCCCGTCGAGCGCGCCATCATCACGCATGCGCATGCCGACCATGCGCGTGTCGGGCACCGGCATTACCTGTGCGCCGCGCCCGGCGAGCAAGTGCTGCGCGCGCGCCTGGGCGCCGTGTCCATCCAGGGCCTCGCGTATGGCGAGACCATCGAACACCATGGCGTGCGAGTGTCGCTGCACCCGGCCGGCCACGTGCTGGGCTCGGCCCAGGTGCGCATGGAAGTGGGCGGCCAAGTGTGGGTAGCGTCGGGCGACTACAAGCTGCAGGCGGACCCCACGGGCGTACCGTTCGAGCCCGTGCGCTGCGATACCTTTATTACGGAATCGACCTTCGGCCTGCCCATCTACCGCTGGCAGGCGCCGCAGGAAGTTTATGACGACATCAACCAGTGGTGGCGCAGGAATGCGGCCGAAGGGCGCACCAGCGTGCTGTTCTGCTATGCCTTCGGCAAGGCGCAGCGCATCCTGGCCGGGCTCGACCCTTCCATCGGTCCCATCATCTGTCATGGCGCGGCGCAAGCGTTGACGCAGGTCTACCGCGAATCGGGCGTGTCCTTGCCCGCCACCGTCATGGTGAGCGACGTGACGGACAAGGCGGCCCTGAAGACAGCGATGGTGATCGCGCCGCCGTCGGCCGCCGGTTCGCCGTGGATGAAGCGTTTCGGCGACTACAGCGATGCGTTCGCCAGCGGCTGGATGCTGTTGCGCGGCGCGCGCCGGCGGCGCGGCGTGGACCGGGGTTTTGTCCTGTCCGACCATGCCGACTGGCCCGGCCTGATGCAAGCGATCACGGCCACGCAGGCCGAACGCATCATCGTCACGCACGGCTCGATTCCCGTGATGGTGCGCTGGCTGCAGCAGAACGGCTGGCAGGCGGGTGGCTTCGAGACGGAGTATGGCGACGACGAGGCCGATGACGGCGTGCCCGGAGTGTCCACGGCAGCGGAGGACGTCGCCCATGCGTGACTTTGCCCGGCTGTACGCGGAACTCGACGAGACCACCTCCACCAGCCGCAAGCTGGCGGCGCTGCAAGCGTATTTTCGCGGCGCCTCACCCGAGAATGCGGCCTGGGCCGTGTACTTCCTGGCCGGCGGCAAGCCGCGCCAGGCCGTGCCTACCAAGCTGCTGCGCGAGTATGCGACCGAGCGGGCGGGCCTCGATGCCTGGCTGTTCGACGAGGCCTATCACGCCGTCGGCGACCTGGCCGAAACCATCGCCCTGATCCTGCCCGCGCCCGCCAGGCGCAGCGATGTCGGCCTGGCCGAGTGGGTCGAGCAGCGCATCGCGCCGTTGCGCGGTGCACCGCCCGAGACCATCCGCGCCGACTTGCTGGCCTACTGGGAGGAGCTGGAAACGCGCGAACGCTTCCTGCTGATCAAACTGATCGGCGGCGGCTTTCGCGTGGGCGTGTCAAAGCTGCTGGTGACGCGCGCGCTGGCCTCCATTGCCGCCGTCGACAGCAAGCTGATCGCCCAGCGCCTGATGGGCTGGACCGATGGCAAGGTCAGCCCCACGGGCGCGGGTTTTCTCAAGCTGATCGCCGCGCAGTCCGATGGCGAACATGCGCTGCGCGGCGGCCAGCCGTACCCGTTTTTCCTCGCCCATCCCTTGCAGGCGGAGCCGCAGAGCCTCGGCGACATCGGCGACTGGCTGGTCGAATGGAAATACGACGGCATGCGTGCCCAGCTGCTGCGCCGAGAGGGCGTGAACTGGCTGTGGTCGCGCGGCGAGGAATTGATCACGGAGCGCTTTCCCGAACTGGCGCAGCTGGCCTTGCCCGAGGGCACCGTGCTCGATGGCGAAATCCTCATCTGGCAGCCGGGCGATGTGCCGGCGCCATTTGCCGATCTGCAACAACGGATGGGGCGCAAGAGCGTGTCGCCCAAGCTGCTGGCCGAGCTGCCGGCCGTACTCGTGGCCTATGATGTGCTGGAACTCGATGGCCTGGATGTGCGGCAACTGCCCCAGCTCGAGCGCCGCGCGCTGCTGGAAAGCGTAGTGGCGCAGGTAAATGCTCCCGCGCTGCGTTTGTCGCCGCGCATAGCGGCGGCAAGCTGGGAGGCGCTGGCCGCCATCCGCAGCGAATCGCGGGCGCGCGGCGTGGAGGGCATGATGCTCAAGGCCAGGTCTGCCGCGTATGGCGTGGGCCGCACGAAAGACGTGGGCACCTGGTGGAAATGGAAGATCGACCCGTATTCGATCGACGCCGTGCTGATCTATGCCCAGGCGGGTCACGGGCGGCGCGCGTCGCTGTACACGGATTACACGTTTGCCGTGTGGGATGACGTTGAGGAAGGCGAGCGCAAGCTGGTGCCGTTCGCCAAGGCGTATTCGGGCTTGACGGATGCGGAGATCGGCCAAGTCGACGCCGCCATCCGCAAGACGACGATAGAAAAATTCGGCCCCGTGCGCAGCGTCAAGCCGACGATGGTGTTCGAGATCGGCTTCGAGGGCATCGCCGCGTCCAGCCGCCACAAGGCGGGCATCGCCGTGCGCTTTCCCCGCATCCTGCGCCGGCGTGACGACAAGGCCATCGCCGATGCGGACACGCTGGCCACGCTGAAGGCCATGCTGGTCCAGGCCACATGAGCAAGCGATGAGCAAAAGCGCGCTGGCGCAGCGCATTGATGCGTGGTTTGACGCGCGCGGCTGGGCGGTGTTCCCATTCCAGCGCGCCGTCTGGCGCGCGGCCGCACAGGGGCAATCGGGTTTGCTGCATGCGAGCACGGGCTCCGGCAAGACCTACGCCGTCTGGTTCGGCGCCTTGCTGCGCGCCGAGCGACTACAACGCAAGGGACGAAAGCAGGGCTTGCGCGTGCTGTGGATCACGCCCATGCGGGCGCTGGCGGCCGACACGGTGCGCGCGCTGCAAGCCTCGGGCGCGGAGCTTGCACCGGGCTGGCGCATCGAGGCGCGTACGGGCGACACGAGCGCCGCGCAGCGGGCGCGGCAGGCGAAGGCCTGGCCCGAGGTGCTCGTCACGACGCCGGAAAGCCTGTCCTTGATGCTGAGCCAGGCGGATGCCCGCGAACGCTTCAGCCTGCTGGAAACCGTGATCGTCGATGAGTGGCATGAATTGATGGGCAGCAAGCGTGGCGTGCAGGTGCAGCTGGCGCTGGCTCGCTTGCGCCGCTGGAATGGCGCATTGATGACGTGGGGCCTGTCGGCCACCCTGGGTAATTTGCAGCAGGCGCAGGACGTCTTGCTGGGCGAGGAAAGCACCGGCGTGCTGGTCGAAGGCAAAGTCAAAAAGCGCATCCTCGTCGACAGCCTGATTCCCGTCAACCCCACGCGCTTTCCCTGGGGCGGGCATTTGGGCATCCAGATGCTGCAACCGTTGATCGCCGAGATCGAGGGCAGCGCCACCACCCTCGTGTTCACCAACACGCGTTCGCAGGCCGAGCTGTGGTACCAGCACCTGCTCGATGCGCGGCCCGACTGGGCGGGACTGATCGCCCTGCACCACGGTTCGCTGGACCGCGAAGTGCGCGAGTGGGTCGAGCAGCACCTGAAAACGGGCGAGCTGAAAGCCGTCGTGTGCACGTCCAGCCTGGACCTGGGCGTCGATTTCCTGCCCGTCGAGCGGGTGCTGCAGGTGGGTAGCGCGAAAGGCATCGCGCGCCTGGTGCAGCGGGCCGGGCGCAGCGGCCACGCGCCGGGCCGCATTTCGCGCGTCACCCTCGTGCCCACCAACAGCCTGGAATTGCTGGAAGCGGCCGCTGCCCGCACTGCCCTGGCGCAAGGCCACCTGGAAGCGCGGCCCGTGCCGGACAAGCCGCTCGACGTGCTGGTGCAGCACCTGGTGACGATTGCGCTGGGCGGCGGTTTCCAGTCTGCCGAGCTGTACGCGGAAGTGCGCGCGGCCTGGTCCTACCGCCACCTGACCCCGGACGAGTGGCAATGGGCGCTCGATTTCGTCGCGCGCGGCGGGCAAAGCCTGACCGTGTATCCGGAATACCGCAGAGTGCTGCCGGACGAGGAGGGCGTGTACCGCGTGCCGGACGTGGCGCTGGCGCGGCGCCACCGCATGAGCATCGGCACGATCGTCTCGGAGGCGGCGATCCAGGTCAAGTTCCTCGGTGGCGGCCGCATCGGCAGCATCGAGGAATCGTTCATCGCGCGCCTGAAGCAGGGCGACCATTTTTTGTTTGGCGGGCGCATCCTGGAATTCGTGCGTGTGCACGAAATGACGGCCTACGTGCGGCGCGCCACGGGCAGCCGCGGCGCCGTGCCGCGCTGGCAGGGTGGCAAGATGCCGCTGTCGTCGGAACTCGCGCATGCCGTGCTCGACCAGTTGCAACTGGCGCAGGAAGGCAAGGCCAGCGGGCCGGAAATGCGCGCGCTGGCGCCGCTGCTGGCCATCCAGCAGGCATGGTCGAGCCTGCCCACGCGCGCGGCCCTGTTGGTGGAAACCTTGTCCAGCCGCGAAGGCCATCATTTGTTCGTGTATCCGTTTGCGGGACGCTCCGTGCACCTGGGCCTGGCGTCCTTGCTGGCCTACCGCATCGCGCGCGTGCAGCCGGCGACCTTGTCGATCGCCGTCAACGATTACGGCTTTGAATTGCTGGGCGCGGACGACATCGATTTTGCGCCGCTGTTGACGGGCGCCAGCGGCGCCGACCTTACCCTGTTCAGCACGGACAATCTGCTCGAGGACGTGCTGGCCAGCCTGAATGCGACGGAATTGTCGCAGCGGCGCTTCCGCGAAATCGCCCGCATCGCCGGCCTCGTGTTCCAGGGCTATCCGGGCCAGCCAAAAAGCGCGCGCCAGTTGCAGGCCTCGTCCTCGCTGTTTTTTGAAGTATTTCGCAAGCACGATGCAGCCAATCTGCTGCTCACGCAGGCGCAGCGCGAAGTGCTGGAACAGGAGCTGGAATTGACGCGCTTGCGCGCCACCTTGCGCGAGCTGCATGGGCGGCGCATTTCCCTGCAAGCGCTGGAGCGGGCATCGCCATTTGCCTTCGGCCTGATGGTCGAGCGCTTCCGCGAACAGCTGACGACGGAAAAGCTGTCGGACCGGGTGGCGCGCCTGGTCAGCGCGCTGGAAAAGGCGGCCGCATGAGCGGGCAGCAGCAAGCGCACTGCGTGGTGGAACTGGTCGGCGAGATAGTCTGGCTGCTGGCGCACAAGGCCATCTATTGGCCGGCGCGCAAGGTGCTGGTCATCGCCGACATCCATTTCGGCAAGGCGGCCGCGTTCCGTGCGCTGGGCGTGCCCGTGCCGCGCGGCACCACGACGCAAAACCTGCTGGCGCTCGACGCCTTACTGGCCAGTTACGCTTGCGAGGAAATCGTCTTTCTCGGCGACTTCCTGCACGCGCGCGCCGCACATGCGCCCGCCACCGTGGCGGCCATGCTGGCCTGGCGCGCGCGCCATCGGGACGTGCGCCTGACGGTGGTGCGCGGCAACCACGATGCGCATGCGGGCGATCCGGGCGCCACGCTGCGGATACGCATGGTCGACGAACCGCACCAGGTGGGCAAGCTGTCGTTCTGCCATCATCCGGATACGGTGGCGCCCGGCTACGTGCTGGCCGGCCACGTGCATCCCGTGTTCCACTTGCGCGCAGCAGGGACGGGACTGCATGGCGGCGGCTTGCGCCTGCCGTGTTTCCTGCTGGGGCAGGATCGCGCCATTTTGCCCTCGTTTGGCGCCTTCACGGGCGGCCATGCGGTGCGGCCAGCCGTTGGCGAGCGCGTCTACGTGACGGCGGACGCGGCGATTTTTCCGCTGCCCGCTAACTGCTGAGTGTCTGGTACTTTTGGTGGAAAACTAAAAGTAACTACGCTACCGTAGGCGGGACTCATCCTACATGCGCTCTTGCCATCCTCCTATTTCTTGTGGCCCATGCGCGCACTAAGATGACGGTTCCCTTGCCATGCGAGGGGGAAGATTTGCATGGTTTGCATTGTTTTTTGCATTGTTTCTGATTCCATCGATCAAGGAGATCATCATGGCCACATCGAGCGACAATAAACAGCAAGGTAATAAAACCAGTAGCAGTAGCAGCGGCGGCAACAAGCAAAGCGATACCAGCAAACGGGGTTTCGCTTCCATGGACCCCGCCCAGCAGCGTGAAATCGCCAGTGAAGGCGGACGGGCCGCACATGAAAAAGGCACGGCCCATGAATTCACGTCCGAAGAGGCCCGCCGCGCAGGCAGCCAAAGCCACAAGAACGATGGCAACCGGCAAAGCGCCTCCAGCTCCAGCGGCTCGCGCGACAATGCCAGCATGAACCAGGATGGCGGCCGCGACAGTGGCAACAAGCAAAGCGGCGGTTCCGGTTCCAGCTCGGGGTCGCGCAACAAGTAGTGACTGGCAAGCAGTAGCACGTTGCAAGTAGCAATGGGCCCTGGCCGGCGGGAGGCAGGCACGCCGCTGGCCAGGGCCGCGCTTGTTTGGCTACCGCTGGCTAGCGCAAAAATTCTGATGCATCGCAGCAGGCATGGACTATGATGAAATAGCTGCGCCGGCCACGGCCCACGCATAGTCAATCTGCAATCAAATCGGATTCATGATCAGGGAGAAGATGATGGGTAACTCCACTACGCCGCAGCCCGGCAATAAGCAGGGTGGCACGCCGGCCACGGCGGGCAGCAAGCAAAGCACGGCCGATTCGGGCGAAAACTTTGTGCTGGTCGATAGCGAGCAAGGCCTCGATATCGGCGACGATCTGTTTTCCATCGGCGAGGTGCGGCGCGCCGACCGCTTGCCCCATCACCAGGCCGGCTCCGCCGGGCAGAGCCGGCAGAGCGCCGACGATGCGCCCGATACCACGGGCAGCACGGGCGTCTGATCTTCCAACCTTAGCTTAACCTTCGGACCATCCCCGCTGTGCCAGCTGCAAGACGTGTTCGCGCACGTCGGCTGGCCAGTCCTGCACGCACGCGAGGAACGCCGGCTGCTTGCCGGCGAACAGGGCGCGGCTCGCTTCCTCGAAGCCGGGCGCGTCGCCGGCCAGCGCATTCATGACTTTATAGGCCGCTTCGCGTGCCTGGCGCTGCTCATCGTGCGCCTTGTTGCCGCGCTGCGCGTGTTCCACCAGTTTGCGCAAGGCCACGGAAGCGCCACCCGGCTGCGTTGCCAGCCATTCCCAGTGACGGGGCAGTAAGGTGATTTCGCGCGCCACCACCCCCAGTTTTGGCCGGCCCGCCGTGCGCGCGGGAATGTCTTCCTGCGGCGCTGGCGTGGCCGCGCGTGGCAGGCGCTGCAGCACGTCGGCCAGGCTGCCATGCAGGTTCAGGTCGACCTGGCTGCCGCTGGCGTCGTCGAAAATCAGGATCTGCGCATCGGGTTCGCGCGTCACCAGTTCTTTCAATGATTGCGCGACCGCGTGCAAAGTGCCGTCGGCCACTTTGCGTTTGCCGGCGAAGGCGGTGAGCTCGGGTGTTACGAGGGTATGCATGTTTGCCTCCATGGGGGAATGCAGGCAATTTTACCCGGGTTAAATTGAAAGTCAATAACACCCGGGTAAAATAGAAAAAGTCTGCTACAGATCGACCCGGCCGTGTTCGCCCATGTCTTTCGGCGGCTCGCCCGTGATGGCGGCCTTGGCCATTTCATAGAATTGCATCATCTTGCTGGCGCTGCTATCCCAATATTCGGCCGACTGTATCGTGACCTTGATCAGCGACAGCTTCGGATCGTCGAGTCCGCCCGGGAACCACGCTTTGACCAGCGGGTTCCACAATTCCTCCGCCTTGGCGCGGTCTTTCAGCAGCTGCGCGTGGCCGCAGACGGACACATACAGGCTGTCGCCCGTGTCGACAAAGCTGACGTTGACTTGCGGATTGTTCAGCAAGTCGCGCGTGTAAGCGGCATCGTCCGAGACAAAAAACCAGATTTGCCCTTCGCTGTCGACCTGCTGCTGCGTCAACGGCCGGCTGGTGAGCGTGCGCATGTCGTCGCTGGTGGTCAGCATGCCGAATTTGATGTCCTTGATCTTGGCCGCGATGTTGGCCAGTTGTTCGCTGGAATATTGTTGCATGTGCTTGCTCCTGTTTGATTGTCCTGAACAACAGCATAGGCGGGTGCGGCAAGCGGCTCTGTACGGCAGCTTACGTAGCAGGCCAGCTTTGTTTCAAAGCTGTTACAAAACGCTGGCCCGGCGGGGCACCCCATGTATTGACTTAATAAATGATAATCATTATCATTTGTTTGAAAATATCAGCATGCACTTTGATTGAAGGATGGGAATGAAGCACACTGACTTGTCGCGCCACCTGGCCCGCTCCTTGCCGGGAGCGCTCAATGGCTGATGCGGGCGCCGCAGACAAGGTCAAGAACAACGCCAGCCGCGCCGTCTGGCTGAAGAACTTGCATCAATGGCACTGGATCAGCTCGGCGCTTTGTCTGCTGGGCATGTTTCTGTTCGCCATTACCGGCATCACCCTGAACCACGCCGGCCAGATCGAAGCCAAGCCGGCGATCACACGCCAGAAGGCCGAGCTGCCGGCACCCCTCGTCACGGAACTGGCCGCGTATGCCGCCAAGCACGATGGCGCCAATGCGCCGATGCCGGCCGCCGCCGAAGCCTGGCTCAAGCAGCAATGGTCGCTCAATGCGGGCGGGCGTCCCGCCGAATGGTCGGTCGACGAAGTGTATCTGCCGCTGCCCAAGGCGGGCGGCGACGCCTGGGTGCGCATCGGCCTCGAAGACGGGGCCGCCGAATATGAATTGACGGACCGGGGCTGGGTGTCCTGGCTCAACGATGTCCACAAGGGCCGCAACACGGGCGTGGCCTGGAGCTGGTTCATCGACATCTTTGCCGGCGCCTGCATCGTGTTTTGCCTGACGGGTTTGTTGATTTTGAAGTTCCACGCAGCCAACCGGCCATTTACCTGGCCGATGGTGGGCCTCGGTATCTTGATACCTTGCGTGATCGCCTTGCTGTTTATCCACTGATGTTTTTTCCTTTTTACAGGCACACCATGAAATTACGCTACTCCCTGGCGCTTGGCCTTCCCCTGATCGGTACGTCGGCGATGGCTGCCGACCTGTCCCTCAAGATTGAACTGCCGCAACTGAACGTGGCGGAATACCACCGTCCCTACGTGGCGGCGTGGCTGGAAACGGCGGACCAGAAGGTCGTTGGCAATCTGGCCGTGCTGTATGACGTGAAAAAGAAGGACAAGGCCGGTGAAAAATGGCTGAAGGACATGCGTCAATGGTGGCGCAAGAGCGGCCGCGACCTGGCCATGCCCGTTGACGGCGTCAGCGGCGCCACGCGCGCGCCCGGCGAACATACCTTGACGTTCCCCGGCGCCAAAGCCTTGCTCGACAAGCTGCCGGCCGGCGAATACCAGGTGGTCGTGGAAGCGGCGCGCGAAGCGGGCGGACGCGAACTGGTGCGCGTACCGTTCCAGTGGCCGCTGAAATCGGCCCAGTCCGTGCCTGCCAAAGGCAAGGAAGAACTCGGCAATGTCGTCGTCCAACTCAAACCATAAGGCGCACATCATGTTCAAGCAATTCAACAAAACCCTGATCGCCGTGGCCCTGGCCGGCCTGGCCATGAACGCCCACGCCCACCGCGGCTGGATGGTGCCATCGAGCACGATGGTGGAAAGCAAGGACGCCTGGGTGACGGTGGACGCGGCCGTTTCCGACGGCCTGTTCGATATCGACCACCAGCCGCTGCGCCTGGATGCACTGCAAGTGATTGGTCCGGATGGCGCGAAGGTCACGCCGGCGAACACGGTCACGGGCCGTTTGCGCAGCGTCTTCGACGTGAAAATGGAAAAGCCGGGCACGTATAAAGCGGCCATCGTGTCGCAAAACGTGATGGGCAGCTACAAGCTCAATGGCGAGCAGAAACGTTTCCGCGGCAACGAAGAGACGTTCAAGAAGGAAGTGCCGGCCGACGCGCAAGAGCTGAAAATCACGCGCACGGCAGCGCGCCTGGAAACTTTCTTCAGCAATGGCGAAACCAGCACGGAAGTGTTCAAGCCGACGGGCGTGGGCCTGGAATTCGTGCCCGTGACGCACCCGAACGATTTGCGTGCGGGCGAGAAAGCCACGTGGCGCTTCCTCGTCGATGGCAAGCCGGCGGCGAACCAGGCCTTCAGCCTGGTGCCAGGCGGCGTGCGCTACCGTGGCGTGCTCGGTGAAATCCGCCAGAGCACGGATGCCAAGGGCGAGATCACGTTCACTGTGCCGGCGGCCGGCATGTATTACCTGAGCAGCACCTGGCCAGCGGCCGCACCGGCCGTGGCCGGCCAGCCGCCGGTGATGCCCGAGCGCCGCATGACGTACGCGGCCACCGTGGAAGTGCTGCCGCAGTAAGCGGCGGCATCGTCACGAGAGCGCCGATGCGCCGGGTCCTGCTGCCGCAGCATATTTCCGATCAGGCCGCGCCGCCCGGCTCCGCGATCCGGGACTTGCGCGGCTTGTCCATGGGCACCAGCTGGTCGGTGCGCCTGCTCGAGTCCGCCATGCCGGGACGCGCGGGCAGCGCCGACCTGCAGCAGGGCTTGCAGCAGCAGCTGGACCTGGTCGTGGCGCAAATGAGCCACTGGAGCGACGAGTCCGACCTGGGCCGCTTCAACCGGGCCGAGCCTGGTAGCTGGCACAGCCTGCCCGCCGCGTTTTGCGAGGTGCTGGGCTTTGCCATGCACGTGTCGCAAGCATCGGGCGGCGCCTACGACCCGTGCGCGGGCGCCCTCGTCAATCTGTGGGGCTTCGGTCCCCGCCATCGCTACGATGAACCGGGCTTTTTGCCGCCAAAAGACGATAGCGTGGCCCTGCTGCTGGCGCAAGGCCAGCGCCGCCGCCTGGAGTTGGACTTGCCGGCCCGCCGCGCGCGCCAGCCGGGCGGCTTGCAGCTCGATTTGTCCGCCATCGCCAAGGGCTATGGCGTGGACCGCCTGGCCCGCTACCTGGACAGCCAGGGCATCCACCATTACCTGGTCGAAGTGGGCGGCGAACTGCGCGGCGCTGGCAGCAAGCCCGACGGTCAGCCGTGGTGGGTGATGCTGGAACAGGTCGATGGCGCCAATACCGAGCGGCATCCGGCGGAAATGCTGCTGGCGCTGCACGGCTTGTCCGTGGCGACGTCGGGCGATTACCGGCGTTTCTTCGAGGACGGCACGGTGCGTTTCTCGCACACCATCGATCCGCGCAGCGGCATGCCGATCGCCAATCAACTCGCTTCCGTCACCGTCGTGCATGAGCAATGCATGGCGGCCGACGCCTGGTCGACGGCCCTGACCGTGCTGGGTGTCGAGGCCGGCATGGCGCTGGCCGAAGAGCAGGGCCTGGCCGCGCGCTTCCTGCAGCGCGACGGGCACGGCTACCACGAAACGCTGAGCAGCCACATGCTGGCCATGCTCGACGAATGAACGATTAATTCCATGATTTTTACGCACGATACGACGCGGCTGGCCTTGCTGGCCGCCCTGTCCCTCAGTTATGCGGGCGTGTGCCTGGCGCCCTGGCTGCGCGCGCGCGCCAAGCGCCGCACGTCCGATGTGGCCAAGGCGGCGCTGGCCAACAGCCGTCCCTGGCTGGTGGCGTATGCGAGCCAGACGGGTAATGCCGAGGAACTGGCCACGCAAACGGCGCAGAGCCTGCAGCTGGCCGGCATCCCCGTGCGCCTGTGCGCGCTGGCGGAAGTGACGGCAGCTGACCTGCAACAGGCGGAACGGGCCTTGTTCCTGGTCAGCACGTATGGCGAAGGCGATGCGCCCGACAATGCGGCCGCCTTCATGGGCCGCTTGATGACGGGTGAGATTGCGCTGCCGCAATTGCACTATGCCGTGCTGGCCCTGGGCGACCGCAGCTATGGCCAGTTCTGCGGCTTCGGCCGCGCGCTCGATGCCTGGCTGGCGGCGCAGGGCGCGTCGCGCCTGTTCGAACGCATCGAAGTCGATCGCAGCGCCAGCGCCGCCATCGAGCAATGGTTCCAGCACCTGAGCCACCTGGCCGGCACCAGCGATGCGCCGGACTGGAGCGCGCCCGCGTTTGGCGACTGGCGGCTGACGCAGCGCCGCCACCTCAACCCTGGCAGCGCCGGCGGCGCCATTTATCACGTGGAACTGGCGCCCGTGGCGGGCGCCTTGCCGGAGTGGCAGTCGGGCGACCTGGTGCAGGTGACGGCGCCCGCCGACCCATCGCAGCCGCGCGAATATTCGATCGCCTCGATCCCGCGCGATGGCGGCGTGCACTTGCTGGTGCGCCAGCATGCGCATCCCGATGGCAGCCTGGGCCTGGCCTCGGGCTGGCTCACGGCGCAGGCCAAGGTCGGCGACGTGGTGCAGCTGCGTTTGCGCCAGCACCGGCGTTTCCGTCTGGAA
Organism: Janthinobacterium sp. HH104; assembly: GCF_001758715.1. Lineage (NCBI taxonomy): Bacteria > Pseudomonadati > Pseudomonadota > Betaproteobacteria > Burkholderiales > Oxalobacteraceae > Janthinobacterium > Janthinobacterium sp. HH104. The sequence continues at coordinate 157,640 of NZ_LRIB01000035.1, forward strand.
GACAATGCCCAGCGGCCATTGATTTTGATCGGCAACGGCAGCGGCATCGCCGGCTTGCGCGGACATTTGAAAAGCCGCGTGCTGGCAGGGCAGCGGCGCAATTGGCTGATCTTTGGCGAACGCAATGTGGCCCACGATTTCCATTATCGCGAAGAGATTGAAGGCTGGCACGCCAGCGGCGACTTGCCGCGCCTGGACCTGGCGTTTTCGCGCGACCAGGTGGAACGGACCTATGTGCAGGACCGCCTGCGCGGCAATGCCGATGAAGTCAAGCTGTGGCTGGAGCAGGGCGCGGCCATCTATATTTGCGGCAGCCTGGCCGGCATGGCAGGCGGCGTCGACCAGGCGCTGCAAGAGATCCTGGGCCGGCCCGCGCTCGATGCGCTGGCAGCTGAAGGGCGCTACCGGCGCGACGTGTATTAAGAAAGAAGGACTGTTTACGGCTGGATATCGGCCAGCGGCGCCGTGTCCATTTCGCCGCTCACTTCCTGCAAGCCGCGCGCCAGGCTGGAGATGCTGGGGTTGTCGATGAAGACGCAACGTTTGCCCGTGCGCTTGCAATAATCCTTCACGCGCCAGTAGGCGCTGTGGCTGATGCAGCCCGTCTGGCAAATCACCAGGTCGGCCGCCGCCAGGCTCGAGTCGAGCAGGTTGGCATTGTCTTCCAGGCCCCCGTCGTGGTGGGCGAACTGCGCGCCCACCCGCTCGATCAGGGCGCGGTAGGTGGCGACATTGCCGCTGCGTCCGCCCACGCACAAGACGCTTTGGTCGACGAGGCGGATCGGCATTTTGAGCTTGCCGCCGGTCGGCACTTCCAGCTTCGGCGCCGGTGGCGGCGCGACAGCGGCCGGGCGCGGCTGGGCCTGTTTCAATTCCGTGATTTGCTGGCGCAATTCCTTTTCGCGCTCATCCATTTGCGCCAGGCGTTCGACCAGGCGCGTGCGTGATTCCAGCGCGGGGATGGCGGCCTGCAACTGCGCCAGTTCCGCGCGCAAGCCGTCGATCACGCTATCCTTGCCGATGGCCTCGGCACGCGTGCGCAGCAGCACGGCTTCCTGGCGTTCCAGCTCGCCCGTCTTTTCCATCAGGGCGGCCTGGCTGCGTTGTTGCAGCTTGGACAGTTCCTGTGTCAGGCGCGCGTTTTCTTCTTGCAAGGCCGTAAATTTACCCATGTCGGCGCGCACGCAGGCGCCGGCCTGGTGCTGGATCATGTGCAAGTCGCGGCACATCTGCTCTTCCAGCTCGGCATCGCAGCGCGGGTGCGTCAGGCCGGCCCAGAAAGCGCCCGACACGTCGCCGTTGGCGACGGCCGTGCGCCACAGTTGCGCTACCTGCTCCGTCGTCTTGGCGCCGCGAAAGCGCAGGATCACGGGAGCGTAGCGGCGTTCGAGTTCCTTTTGCAGCGCCTCGGACAGGCGGTTGCGTGCGCCGCATTCCGTCACGGCGCCCACGTGCACTTCGTAGTCGTCGGCCAGCACGCGTCCGCCCGTCATCTTGCCTACCAGCTTGCGCAGGTAGCCCAATGGCAAACCCACGCCCACCAGCGGGCAATGGCAGGTGTGCGACAGTTCCCACAGCCGGCGGCGGCGCGAAGCGAGCGCGGCCGTTTCCGTGTCGGCGTGGGCGCAATTGCTGATGACGGGCAGGGACTGGTCTTTGTCACACATGGCGGTATCCTGTTGGGCGGTGGAGATGTTGAAGAGAACTATTGCGGCAGGGGCGAAGCGGGGCGCCTGGCGCTCAGCATGCGTGCCAGGCGATCCAGCAAGGTGGTCTTCGGCGGCACGGGCTGGTGCAGCGCCACCAGGGCGGCCCATTGCTGCGACAGTTGCTGGCAAGTTGCTTGTAGCACGGGACTCAGGCCGGGCGAGCCGGCCAGCGCTTGCAGATGGCGTTCGATGACACCGGCCAGTTTCTCGCAGGGACTGCCCGCATGGTAGTGCGACATCAGGTGCAGCACGGCCGACAGCAGCAATTCAGGCTGTTGGCTTTGCGGGGAAGAAAACATCGGGGAAGGTCGGTCGTGCGCCATCAAACACTCCTGTGCGGTGGTTTGGCTGGCTGCGCGCACGGGGCGCGACTGGCTGGCGAGCGTGGTGACTGGCTGCCGTGCTGCTTCAGGCAGTCAGGATCAGCTTGTTCAATTGGGTGACGCGCAGGCGATAGATCTTGCCGCTGTGCTCAATCTCCACTTCGCGGCCCTGCTGCAGCAGCGCTTCGCTGGTGATGCGGCGCGCCGGCTGGGCCATGCTGACGGGAGGACGGACGTGGGCAGTAGCGGCATCCTGGATCAAGGCTGGTTTTGAGCTTTGCATGTTGGGCTTTCTTTATCTCAGTTGAGAATGATTCGTATTTGCATTATTGTTGAATGTGGCCCGAAAAGCAAGGCTTATTTGTGCGGAACCTGCGCTTTTTTATGGCAGCGCGACGCCTTGGCCGACGAGGTCGTTCAAAGGCGGCCGCTGGCGCGGCGTGGAGGGGCGGTGGCGGCAAAAAAGACCCGGCAAGGCGGTGCGCGCCTTGGCCGGGTCAAGCCTGTGCCAAGCTGGAAGAAAGCGGGATGGCGTTAAATCGTGGCCAGCAATTGGGCCGAGGCGGCCGCCGCAGCGGTGGTGTCGGCCTTGAGCTTGGCGGCGGCCAGCTGCTTGGCGCGCGAGCGCGAAGGTGGCAGGCGGCGCAGGGTTTTCAGGGCGTCCGGATCCTTGATGCCGATGGTGCGCTGGTCAACCGAGATCAGGCCGATTTCATTGAAGGCGGACAAGGTGCGGCTCACCGTTTCCAGGGTCAGGCCCAGGTAGCTGCCGATTTCATGGCGCGTCATGCGCAGGTTGAACAGCTTGCTCGAGTAACCCATCTGCGCGAAGCGGTCGGCCAGCGAGACGAGGAAGCGCGCCACGCGAGCTTCGGCACTCAAGGCGCCCAGCATGCCGATCATCGCCTGTTCGCGCACCAGTTCACGGCTCATCACGCCGTACATGACGTTTTCCAGTTCCAGGTGAACACGTCCCAGCGCCGTCAGCTTCTTGAACGGCAGCAGGATCAGGTCGCAGTCGGACAGGGCCACCGCTTCCGAGGAGTAATGGCGCGAGTGGATGCCATCGACGCCCAGCATGTCGCCCTTCATGGGAAAGCTCAGTACCTGTTCATTGCCGAATTCATCGATGAGCACGGTTTTCAGGAAGCCCGAATTGACGATGTACAGGGTGTCGAACGGCTGGCCGATGGTGTGCACGCGCTGGCCCGTCTTGAATTGCACGTGCTGGAACAGCAGTTCATCGGCGGCGATGGTGCAGGCGCTGGAGATATGCAGCAGGTCGCACACCTCCTTCAGGTTCGACCAGAGCCGCCCCTGGCGCTGGCGCCCTGCTTCCATCGGAGAGGAGGGGGCCAGCGATGGGGAGGCGGCGCGGGTTTCGGGCGTTTGCGTGGACAGCATGTTCATCTCCTGGTGACAGGTAGTTCAGAGTTGAATAACAGGGTGCGCAGGACGGCGGGCAGGGAAGGGGCGGCGCGCGTCCAGGCAGGTAGAGCTCAATTCGCTGACGACTTGCTGTGTGATGAAATAACTTCCCAGCAACTTGATTACTGGTTTCAGTATGCCAACAACCGTATCCAATTAATATCAGCAGTGGCTGAATATGGCAGTAGGAGCTGTGGTAGGTGAGGTAGGATTGTTCCTACGGTCGACGCGCGGGCGCGCGCCGCCGTGCTCAAGTCTTGAAGGGGGATAAGAGGCGGTGCGCCACGGCGTACTGGACCATTTCCGACAGCGAACTCATGCCCATCTTTTGCATGATGCGCGTCTTGTGCGTACTCACCGTCTTGACGCTCAGGTGCAGATTGTTGGCGATTTCCGTGATCGACTTGCCCGCCACCAGCAGGGAAAAGACTTCGAACTCGCGGTCCGACAACTGTTTGTGCAGCAAGCTTTCATTCGGCATCATGATGTTGAGCACGAGCTGCTCCGCCACCTCGGCGCTGATATACGGACGTCCCGACGCCACCTTGTGGATGGCGCCCACGAGCTGGGTGCCCGCGCTTTCCTTGGTCAGATAGCCTTGCGCGCCGGCGCGGATGGCGCGCACCGCATATTGTTCTTCCTCGTGCATGGTGAGGATCAGGATGGCCAGCTTCGGCGCCTCGCTGCGGATTTGCCGGATCAGGTCGACGCCGCTGCGGCCCGGCATCGACAGGTCAAGCAGCAGCAGGTCGAAACCGCCCTGGCGTACGTGGTTGAGTACTTCAAAGCCGTCGATGGCTTCACCCACGATATCGATGTCCGGCGCGCCGTCAAGGATGCGCTTCAATCCTTCTCGCATGATGGTGTGGTCGTCGGCAATCACAATACGTATCATAGGCGGGCAATCTGGATGCGTGAAATCTGCTCTGTCCGTCACCGGACAATCAAATGTTGAGAAACGAGAAACGTTGCTATTTTAACTGACGCGGCCGAAAATTTGCCTTTTTCTTAATATGCCGGAAGCGGCGGCCTCCGTGGCCATGTGACCCCTTATTCCGACGGTGGTTCCTTGATCAGCCTATGCACGAGTACCGGCAGTTTTGAGTGCGACAGCACCTTGTTGGTGACGCTGCCCAGCAGCAATTGCCCCCAGCCGCTGCGGCCATGCGAGCCCATGAAAATCAGGTCGCAATGCTGCAATTGCGCCACTTCCACGATTTTCAGGGCGGGGCTGTCGGAAAAGGCCGTCAAGCCCGTCGCTTCCAGGCCCCGCTTGGCGGCCGCGTCGAGGATGGGCTGCCAGTGGTCGGCGCCCGCCTTGCGCATGGCGATGCGGTACTCCTCCTCGCTGGGGTAGCTTGGCGGAATGATCTCGATGTATACCGGGTACTGGTATTCGGGCGCCACGTACACGGCAAGGATGTCGGCGTGCATCTGTTCGGCAAAGGCAACGCCGGCACAGGCCGTCAAGTTGGAGACGGTGGAGCCGTCCGTGGCGATCAGAATTTTCTTATACATGGCAGATCCTTTGACGGTGACTGAGCGCGCGCAACGCCTCTTATTGTAGACGCGGCGGCAGCATTGTATTCATGTAAAGACTTGATAATTATCAACACAACTGCACCTTCAGTATAGACAACATTGGCAGAAAGATCGTGTTTTAGCTGCAACGCTGTCCATACTGCGCTGTTGCGCGGGCGCCCGGAAGCAGGATTTGTTGTACTGCGCGTGGTCTTGCACCCACGCCAATGGTAGTATTTCAAAATACAACAGCAGGAACACTTATTTCCTGGTGGAAAAGCTCTTGTGGACCAGCTTTGCACCAGGAAGCGCGTTTTGAGATTTACCAACAGGGCGGCGCCCTGCTACACTCGCACCATCGCAGCGGTATTGCCTCAAATCATCTTAATCGAGAAATTGTGGGTATCAGTCTGTAAAACGCACAGTTCAGGCGGAATTTTGACAAATTATGGAGAAGCAGGGATATGACCAACGCCGCTGATGATTTCGACGCATTATTCGATGAAGTATCTGCGCAAAGTGCGGCCGCGGCTCAGCCCGCACCTGCCGCCGCGCCCGCTCCCGCCGTGATTGCGGATGACGATTTCGACGCGCTGTTCGACTCCGTGTCGGCCAGCGCCGCCGTGCCGGCGGCCGCCGTGGCAGAAACGCCAGCCGCGCCGGAAGCGGCGCCCGTGGCCAGCGCCGATGCGCCTGGCGACGCGGCCGATCCCGTCGACCAGTCCGACAAGCCGATGTTCGAGCGCCTGGGCGGCATCGTGCGCCTGCTGCACGATTCGCTGCGCGAACTGGGCTACGACAAGGCGTTGACGGAAGCGTCGTCGCAGATCGTCGACGCCCAGGACCGCCTGGAATACGTCGCCACCCTGACCGAACAGGCAGCCAACAAGGTTCTGAACACGCTCGACGAAGGCATGCCGGCGCAAGATGTGCTGTCGAAGAAGGCCAAGGACATGGACAGCCGCTGGACGGCCCTGTTCGATGGCAAGCTGAGCCTGGAAGAATTCAAGGCCCTGGCCGGCGATTCGCGCCAGTTCGCGCAAGCCGTTTCCGAAGCAACGGAAGCGGAAAAAGCGCGCTTGCTGGAAATCATGATGGCGCAGGACTTCCAGGACATCACGGGCCAGCTGATCAAAAAAGTGGTCAACATCACCAAGACGGTGGAAAACGAACTGGCCCAGCTGCTGCGCGACAACGCGCCGGCCGAAGTGCGCGAGAAACTGGCGCAAAAGCCGGTGCCGCTGATGCAGGGCCCGTCCGTGCCGTCGGTGGCGCTGGACCAGGATAATGTAGACGACCTTCTTGCGGATTTGGGATTCTAATGGACGATATGCTCAAGGATTTCGTCGTTGAGGCGATGGATCTTGCGGTTAATGTTGAAGAGCACTTGTTGCGCCTCGAGCGCGATCCTGACAACAAGGAAACACTGAATGCCGTGTTTCGTTCCTTCCACACCATCAAGGGCGGCGCCGGCTTCATGGGCTTGCCCGCGCTGGTGGCGGCCTGCCATCTGACGGAAAACCTGTTCGATGCCTTGCGCACGGGCGCCGCGCCCGTGACCCCGATCGCCATCGAGGCGGCGCTGCAAGCGTCCGGTTTCGTCGCCGACCAGCTGACGGAGCTGGCCAATGGCGCCGCGCCGGAAAGCTTGCCGGCCATGCCGGAAGAGCTGGAACACATCCTGACGAACGCCATCGAAGGCAAGGGCATGGACGCGCCTGCGCCAGCCGCCGCCGTGGCGGAAGTGGCCGCGCCCGTTGCCGAGGTTGCCGAAGTTGTTGTGGCCGCGCCGACCGCTGCCGTTGCCACAGCCGGCGCCGATGGCCTGGACTGGGAAGCCATGTACAACGCCGTCGTGCCCGAAGGTAGCCGGGTCGCAGCCGCGCCGGTGTCCGCCGCCGCCGCTGCGCCTGCCGCCGTGGCCGCCGCCGCACCTGCTGCCCCTGCCGCTGCTGCCGCCAAACCGGCCGGCAAGAATTGGGATGGCGCCGAACGGCGTGAAGAGCGTCCGGAAGTGCGCCATGCCGCGCCCGTCAAGGAAGACAGCATCCGCGTCGACGCCGTCAAGCTCGACGCGCTGCTGGAAGTGGCCGGCGAATCCGTGCAGGCCGCCAACCAGGCTGCCGTGCTGCTCGAACGCTTGCTGCAATTCAAATTCGAAGGCCAGGCCGCCACCCTGATGGCGACCTTGGCGGAAACCCTGGAACGCGCTTCGCGCTACTCGACGGAACTGCAGCGGGCCACCCTGGCCACGCGCATGCAGCCCGTCGGCCGCCTGTTCCAGAAATTCCCGCGCCTGGTGCGCGAACTGGCGAAAGACCTGGGCAAGGATGTCGAGCTGACCATCGAAGGCGCGGAAACGGAAGTCGACCGCGTCGTCGTGGACAGCCTGTACGATCCGCTCGTGCACATGCTGCGCAACTCGCTCGACCATGGCGTCGAATCTCCGGAAGCGCGCCTGGCCGCCGGCAAGCCCGCCAAATCGTATATTTCGCTGAAAGCCTGGCAGGAAGCGAACAGCGTCATGATCGTGCTGCAGGATGACGGCAAGGGCATGGACCCGGTCTTCCTGCGCAGCAAGGCCCAGCAAAAGGGCTTGATCAGCGAAAACGCGCAACTGAGCAACGACGAATGCTTCCAGCTGGTGTTCCTGCCGGGCTTCTCGACCAAGGAAGTCGCCTCCAGCGTTTCCGGGCGCGGCGTGGGCATGGACGTGGTGAAAACGGCCGTGGAGAAAAACCGCGGCGCCATCCACATCGAATCATCGCTGGGCAAGGGCACGAAGTTTGCCATCCGCCTGCCGATCGAATTGTCGATCGTGCCGACCATGCTCGTGTCGACCTCGGGCGCCGCACTGGCGCTGCCGATGGCGGTGGTGCAGCGCGTCGTCGAATTGCCGGAAACCTTCATGGAAGTGGGCGGCGCGCCCGTGCTGAAAGACCAGGGCCGTCCATTGCCCGTGCGGTCGCTGGCCGGCTCGCTGGGCTACGAATCGTGCAGCGAGCGCGTCGGCATCGTTGTCGCCGCGCCACAGCCTTATATTCTGGCCGTGGAAGCCGTCGATGGCACGGCCGACCTCGTGATCAAGCCGATGACGGCCATCACCGTGGAAGGCATTACCGGTACTGCCCGCTCGGCCGAAGGCGAGCTGGTGCTAGTCGTGGGCCTATCTTTCCTGATGGATGGTTGCAGGGGAAGTGTGCGCATGGCTGCCTAGAAACACCGGCACTGACACCAAGCCCGCTGCAGACCTCTGCAGCGGGCTTTTTTTTCGGCTTTTTTCGATTTTTATTCGCCCCGCCGGCATTTTGGCGGATTTTCGTATCAGCAATTTTTTCGTCATATCCACAAGGCATGCCAAATTTTGTATCGCCTATCCCACGCTGGAGCGGCTTTTGGTTCTGCATTGCACAATATATGGCATAATCATTGCCGATCCCTTCGATCAGTACGACAGATCACTTACTACAGGCTGTGGCAACGCTGCATAAATCATGATGAAGACGCTTTACGACAAACTCTGGGAATCCCACGTTGTTCGGGCCGAAGATGATGGCACGACAATTTTGTACATCGACCGGCACCTGCTGCACGAAGTTACCAGCCCGCAAGCCTTCGATGGCCTCAGCGTGGCGGGCCGCCAGCCATGGCGCATTTCCGCCAACCTGGCCGTGGCCGACCATAACGTGCCGACCACCAGCCGCGTGGACGGCATTGCCGATCCGGTCTCGCGCCTGCAGGTGGAAACCCTGGACAGGAACGCCAAGCACTACGGCTTGACCTACTTCAACATGAACGACAAGCGCCAGGGTATCGTGCACGTGATCGGCCCTGAACAGGGTGCGACCCTGCCCGGCATGACGGTCGTCTGCGGCGACTCGCACACGTCCACGCATGGCGCCTTCGGCGCGCTGGCGCACGGCATCGGCACGTCCGAAGTGGAACACGTGCTGGCCACGCAAACCTTGCTGCAAAAGAAATCCAAATCCATGCTGGTGCAAGTCGACGGCGCGCTGCCGGCCGGCGTGACGGCCAAGGATATCGTGCTGGCCATCATCGGCAAGATCGGCACGGCCGGCGGCACGGGTTACTGTATCGAGTTCGGCGGCTCGGCCATCCGCGCCCTGTCGATGGAAGGCCGCATGACGGTGTGCAACATGGCCATCGAGGCGGGCGCGCGCGCCGGCATCATCGGCGTGGACGACACCACCATCAATTACGTCAAGGGGCGTCCGTTTTCGCCGGCCGGTCCGCACTGGGAGCGCGCCGTGGCTTACTGGCGCACCCTGCATTCGGATCCGGGCGCCCGCTTCGACCTCGTCGTCACCCTCAATGCGGCCGAGATCGTGCCGCAAGTGACCTGGGGCACGTCGCCCGAAATGGTGGTCGGCGTCGATGGCCGCGTGCCTGACCCTGACCAGGAAAAAGACAGCGTCAAGCGCGATGCGATGGAAAAGGCGCTCGTCTACATGAACCTCAAGCCGAACACGGCCATCGAAGACATCCGCATCGACAAGGTCTTCATCGGTTCCTGCACCAATTCGCGCATTGAAGATTTGCGCGCGGCCGCCGCCGTGGTGCGTGGCAAGTACCGCGCCTCGAACGTCACCCTGGCGCTGGTGGTGCCAGGTTCCGGCCTCGTCAAGGACCTGGCCGAGCGCGAAGGCCTGGACCGCATCTTCAAGGATGCCGGCTTCGAATGGCGCGAGCCAGGCTGCTCCATGTGCCTGGCCATGAATGCGGATCGTTTGGAGCCGGGCGAACGCTGCGCTTCCACGTCGAACCGCAACTTCGAAGGCCGGCAAGGGCAGGGCGGCCGTACCCACCTGGTGTCGCCCGCGATGGCGGCCGCGGCGGGTATCGCCGGCCACTTTGTCGACGTGCGGGGATTGCGATGACGGCAGGGACTGGCGCCGCTGGTTTACACTAGCGGTATCAGTCCCATCTTTCTTATCGAGAACTCATCATGAAAAAACTCTTCGCCCTCCTCATCGCCACCGTCATCCTGTCTGGCTGCAACACCGTCTCCGGCATCGGCCGCGATGTGCAGAAAGTCGGCCAGGTTGTCACTGGCGCCGGCGGAAAATAAACCGTGACGTGCGGGCGCACTGCGCCGCGCGTCTTACCGAGTAGAAACAGCATGGATAAATTTACGATTTACGAAGGCCTGGTCGCCCCGCTGGACCGCGCCAACGTCGACACCGACGCGATTATTCCGAAGCAATTCCTGAAATCGATCCACCGCAGCGGTTTTGGCCCCAACCTGTTCGACGAATGGCGCTACCTCGACCATGGCGAGCCGGGCCAGGACAACAGCCGCCGCCCGCTGAACCCCGAGTTCGTGCTCAACGAGCCACGCTACCAGGGCGCTTCGATCTTGCTGACACGCAAGAACTTCGGCTGCGGCTCCTCGCGCGAACACGCGCCTTGGGCACTGGATCAATATGGCTTCCGCGCCATCATCGCGCCATCGTTTGCCGACATCTTCTTCAACAACTGCTACAAGAACGGCTTGCTGCCCATCGTGCTGTCGGAAAGCCAGGTCGAGCACCTGTTCAATGAAGTCAAGGCTTTCCCCGGCTACAAGCTGGTGGTGGATCTGGAGCAGCAATGCGTGCGCACCAGCAATGGTTCCGTGTCGTATCCGTTCGAGATCGACGCCTTCCGCAAATATTGCCTGATGAATGGCCTCGACGATATCGGCCTGACCCTGCGCCACTCCGACGATATCCGCGCCTTCGAAGAGCGGCATCTGCATAATCAACCCTGGCTCGCCAACGTCATCTAATCGATAAAAATATGAAAATTGCAATCTTACCCGGCGACGGTATCGGTCCTGAAATCGTCGCGCAAGCCGTCAAGGTCTTGCATGTGCTGGGCGAATCGTTCGAACTGGAAACGGCGCCCGTGGGCGGCGCCGGCTATGCGGCCCATGGCCATCCTTTGCCGGAAGCCACCCTGGCGCTGGCAAAAGCGGCCGATGCCGTGCTGTTCGGCGCCGTGGGCGACTACAAATATGACAATCTGGAGCGCCAGTTCCGCCCCGAGCAGGCGATTCTGGGCTTGCGCAAGAACCTGGGCCTGTTCGCCAACCTGCGCCCGGCCATTCTGTATCCGGAACTGGCGGGCGCCTCGACCCTGAAGCCGGAAGTGGTGTCCGGCCTGGACATTTTGATCATCCGCGAATTGACGGGCGACATCTATTTCGGCCAGCCCCGCGGCGTGCGCGAGTGCCCGGACGGTCCGTTCAAGGGCCAGCGCGAAGGCTTCGACACCATGCGCTATGCGGAAGGCGAAATCCGCCGCATCGCCCACGTGGCTTTCCAGGCTGCGCAAAAACGCGACAAGCGCCTGACCAGCGTGGACAAGGCGAACGTGCTGGAAACCTTCCAGTTCTGGAAAGACATCGTCACCGACGTGCACAAGGAATACCCGGACGTGGCGCTCGACCACATGTACGTCGATAACGCGGCCATGCAGCTGGTGCGGGCGCCGAAGAAATTCGACGTCATGGTGACCGGCAATATGTTCGGCGACATCCTGTCGGATGCGGCCGCCATGCTGACGGGCTCGATCGGCATGCTGCCGTCGGCCTCGCTGGATGCCAACAACAAGGGCTTGTACGAGCCATCGCACGGTTCGGCGCCCGATATCGCGGGCAAGGGCATCGCCAATCCGCTGGCGACGATCTTGTCGGCCGCCATGATGCTGCGCTATTCGCTGAACCGCGAAGAGCAGGCAAACCGTATCGAGGGCGCCGTCAAGCAGGTGCTGGCGCAGGGCTTGCGCACGGCCGACATCCATGAAGCGGGCACGACTTTGGTCGGTACCGAGGCCATGGGTGATGCAGTTGTAAAAGCACTGGGATAAAATAGTCTAATGACGGCAGTCGCCGTCTCATCTTGAGGAATGGTAATGAAATTAGTTGGCTTGGTAGGTTGGCGCGGTATGGTCGGTTCGGTCCTGATGCAACGCATGCAGGAAGAGGGCGATTTCGCCCATATCGAACCGGTGTTTTTCACGACTTCGAACACGGGCGGCTCGGCGCCGGCCATGGCGAAGAATGAAACCATCCTCAAGGATGCCAACAACATCGCCGAACTGTCCAAGTGCGACATCATTATTTCCTGCCAGGGCGGCGACTACACGAGCGCTGTCTTCCCGCAGCTGCGCGCCAGCGGCTGGAATGGCTATTGGATCGATGCGGCCTCGACCTTGCGCATGGAAAAAGACGCCGTCATCGTGCTCGACCCCGTCAACCTGCACGTCATCAAGGATGCGCTGGGCAAGGGCGTCAAGAACTACATCGGCGGCAATTGCACCGTCTCGTGCATGATGATGGGCCTGGGCGGCCTGTTCCAGCACGATTTGATCGACTGGATGACGTCGATGACGTACCAGGCGGCATCGGGCGGCGGCGCGCAGCACATGCGCGAACTGCTGACGCAGTTCGGCACCATCAACGGTTCCGTCAAGGCGCTGCTGGACAACCCCGCTTCCGCTATCCTGGAAATCGACCGTCAGGTGCTGGCCACCCAGCACGGCTATTCCCCGGATGAAATCAAGCAATTCGGCGCCCCGCTGGCCGGCAACCTGATCCCGTGGATCGACAAGGATCTGGGCAACGGCCAGTCGAAGGAAGAGTGGAAGGCGGGCGCGGAAACGAACAAGATCCTCGGCCGCGGCCTCGATTTCGGCACCAAGGAAATTCCAGTCGACGGTCTGTGCGTGCGCATCGGCGCCATGCGCTGCCATTCGCAAGCCTTGACCATCAAGCTGAAAAAAGACGTGCCGCTCGATGAAATCAACGACATCATCGCCAGCAACAACGAATGGGTGAAATTCGTGCCGAACACGCGCGAAGCGTCCGTGCGCGACCTGTCGCCGGCCGCCGTCACGGGCAGCCTGACGATACCCGTCGGCCGCGTGCGCAAGATGAGCATGGGCGGCGAATACCTGTCCGCGTTCACCGTGGGCGACCAGTTGCTGTGGGGTGCGGCCGAGCCGCTGCGCCGCATGCTGCGCATCCTCTTGGACGCGTAACCGCCATAAATTGCTGATCAAGATCAAGCCGGGGCTGTTTTCCCGGCTTTTTTTTCTTCCTGAGCCCGTCAAGGCTCAACCATGCGGAGCTTGCATAGCTCTGGGCATGATGATATGTTGATACCTCTGGAAAAGTAACAGTTTTCCCATGTCAACTAAGATGCCGCCAACTATGCCTGTACACACTCGTCCCCGGGTCGCCTCCCTTGCCATTAAAACACTCAGCAGCGCTGTCGCCTGTGCGGTGTTATTGTCACCGGCGGCATCCGCAGCCGAGCTGGGCAAGATCACGGTGCTGTCCGCCGCCGGCCAGCCGCTGCGCGCCGAGGTCGAATTATCGGCCATCAAGCCAGGCGAGGCATCGAGCTTGCTGGCCAAGCTGGCGCCGCCGGATGCCTACCGCCAGGCCAACGTGGAATTCAATCCCGCGTTGAACGCGCTGACGTTTGCCGTGGAAAACCGCAATGGCAAGCCTTTCATCCGCATCAGCTCGGCGCAGCCGGTGGCCGAGCCCATGGTGGACTTGCTGCTGGAACTGAGCAGCAAGAGCGGACGCCAGGTGCGCGAATATGCGTTCGTGCTTGACACGCCGGAAGCGCGCCAGACGCGCGGCGCGCAAGTGACGGCACCGGCCGAACCGGGCAAAGGCAAGGCGGCCGCTGAAGCTGCCCCAGCCGCGGCGAAAAAACCGGCCGGCGAATACAAGGTCAAGACGGGCGATACCCTGAGCCGCATCGCCAGCGAACTGAAGCCATCGGGCGTGTCGCTCGACATGATGCTCGTGGCCCTGTACCGTGCCAATCCCGACGCTTTCAAAGGCGAGAACATGAACCGTATGCAGGCCGGGCGCATCCTGGCCGTGCCGGGCGCGGACACCGTGCGCGCCACCGGCGCTGCCGAAGCGAAGGGCATCGTGACGGCGCACGCCATCGATTTCGAAGCCTACCGCAACAAGCTGGCAGGCCAGGTGTCGCAAAGCAAGCCGGCCAAGGCGGCGGAAGCGACGCAAAGCACGGCCGGCAAGATCGGCGCGACCAAGGTACAGGAAAAGCCGACGGCCGTGAGCGAGTCGCAAGACAAGCTGAAACTGTCGAAGGCGGAGCCGGCGGCCAAGTCGGCCGGCAAGAGCGCGGTGGCCAGCGAGGAAGACAAGATCGCCAAGGCCAAGCAGGTCGATGAAGCGGCTGCCCGCGTCAAAGAGCTGGAAAAGAACGTCAGCGACCTGGAAAAGTTGATGGCGGTCAAGAGCAAGGCCATGGCCGACAAGAGCGCCCCGGCGCCCGCCAAACCGGCCGAGGTCGCCGCCAGCGCACCGGTTGTTGCCAGCGTGCCAGCCGAAGCCCAGCCTCCCGTGCCCAAAGCGAAGCCGGTGCCGTTGGTGAAAAAACCTTCGCCGCTGGAACCGACCATCACCGACAAGATCAATGACCACCTGGGCGCCATCGGCATCGGCATCGCCGCGCTGCTGGCCGCCGTGGCCGCGCTGGTGATCGCGCGCCGCCGCAAGGAGACGCCGCCGCCCGCCCAGGAAGATATCGCGCCCGTGTTCGAACCGGAAGCGCCCGTGACGCCGCCGTCCGGCCTGGCGCCGGAAGACCAGCAGTCCGAAGCGAGCAACCACCTGTTCGGTACGGGCGCCGCCGCTGCCGGCGTGGCCGCCGCGGCTGGCGCCAGCATGCTCGATGCGAATGAAACGGACCCGGTCGCCGAAGCGGACGTGTATATCGCCTACGGCCGCGATGGCCAGGCGGAAGATATCCTCAAGGAAGCCTTGCGTATCCATCCGGAACGCCATGCCGCCCGCTTGAAGCTGCTGGAAATTTATTCGGCCCGCAACGACGTGCGCGCGTTTGAAGACCAGGCCAGCGAGCTGTACAGCCTGACCCGGGGCCAAGGCGAAGAGTGGCCGCAGGCGGCCGCGCTGGGCCTGGCGCTCGACCCCACCAATCCCCTGTATGGCGATACGGAAGACGACGCCGTCGTCAGCCTGAGCAAGGCTGCCGGCGACGACGTGCATGGCCAGAGCATGGATTTGCCCGACGAGCCGCCAGCACCGCTGGCCGACCTGGCGCCGGCCGAGCCGGTGTCTTCCGTGGCGGCCCGCGATACGCGCGATCCCCTCGATTTCGACCTCGACAGCCTCGATTTCGAGCCTGTTTCTACCACCGACCCGATCGTCATGCCGGGACCGGACAGCAAGCCGGTCTCCGCCGCGCAGGATGCGCACTATGACGCCAGCATGGATTTCGGCCTGGACCTGGAGCCGCCTGCCGGCCCCGTCAATGGCGTGGGTGCCGGCCTGACGCCGCTGCCTGATCCGCTGAAGGATATCGACCTGGCCCATTTCGACCTCGACGAGCCCGTGGCGCCGGCTGCCGCGCCGGTCGCGGTGGCCGAGCCTTCCCTCGACAGCCTGTTCGACGACGCGCAAACGCCTGCCTCCTTGCCGGAAGCCATACCGCCGGCACAGGAATTCGACCTGTCCGGCATCGACCTGGATCTCAACGATGGCAAGACGGCCAGCGTGGGCGTGGACGACCCGCTGTCGGCCATCCACATGGAAATGGATACCAAGCTGGACCTGGCGATCGCTTACCAAGAAATTGGCGACAAGGAAGGCGCGCGCGAGCTGATCGATGAGGTCATCAAGGGCGGCAGCGAAGAGCAGGTTGCGAAAGCCAATACCATGCGTGCGCTGTTGAGCTAGCAGTGGCCGGAAGGCGCGGCAGGCTGCCGCGCCGGTATAATGCTTCGATGCAAAATATTACGACAGCAATGCCATTGAAGCGTATCGTCCTCGGCCTGCAGTATGACGGCACGGCCTGGCACGGATACCAGAAACAGGAAGACGGGCAAACGGTGCAGGACCAGCTGGAGAACGCGCTGGAGCAGTTTGCCCGCGTGCGCCTGGCCACCACGTGCGCCGGCCGCACGGATACGGGCGTGCATGCGCTCGAGCAAGTCGTGCATTTCGATACGGAACTGAACCGCGACGTGCACTCGTGGGTGCGCGGCGTCAACGCCTTCCTGCCGAAATCCATCGCCGTGCGCTGGGCCAGGGAACTTGAAGGCGACCCGACGGTCAATGACTTCTTCCACGCCCGCTTCAGCGCCCGCGCGCGCACCTATCATTATGTGTTGTACAACAACGCCACCCGTTCGCCGCTGGTGGAAGGGCGTGCCGGCTTCTTTTTCCGCCCGCTCGACGTGGAACTGATGCGCCAGGCCGTGCAGCCGCTCTTGGGCTGGCACGATTTCACGGCCTTCCGCGCCGCGCAATGCCAGGCCAAGTCGCCCGTCAAGCTCATGCATGACATCCGCATCGAGCGGCGCGGCGATTGCGTCATTTTTACGATTACGGCCAATGCCTTCCTGCACCACATGGTGCGCAACCTGGTCGGCTCGCTCGTCTACATCGGCACGGGGCGCGAAAAGCCGGAATGGCTCGGGCATTTGCTGGAAAGCAAGGATCGCCATGCGGCCGCGCCCACCTTCATGCCGGACGGCCTGTACCTGGCGCAGATCGATTACGATCCGAAATGGGCATTGCCGCAAGACAGCAGCAGCGCCTTGCCCTGGTTCTGACGTTTTACTTCAAGCAATAACTTCAAGGAAAAGCCATGCCACGCACACGCATCAAGATCTGCGGCCTGACCAGAGTCGAAGACATCCACGCTGTCGTGGCGGCCGGCGCCGACGCCATCGGCTTCGTGTTTTATCCGCAGAGCCCCCGCTATGTGACGCCCGAACAGGCAGCTGCCCTGATCGCGACCATGCCGCCCTACGTGACGGCGGTGGGCCTGTTCGTCAATGCCAGCGTGGACGAGGTGCGGGCGACCAGGGCCGTTGCGCCCTTATCGATGCTGCAATTCCATGGCGACGAGACGCCCGAACACAGCGCCGCGCTGGCCGCTGCCGTGAATACGCCGTTTACGCAAGTGTTCCGCGTCAAACCCGACACCAGCTTTGAAGATTTGCTAGAATACGAACAGCGCTATCGCGCCGCCAGTCCCTTGTTTGCCAGCCTCTTGCTGGACACCTATGTGGATGCCTATGGCGGTGCAGGAAAGGTATTTGATTGGTCCCTCATTCCAAAAGAACTCGCGCCTCGGGTCGTTTTAAGTGGTGGCTTGAGCGTACAAAACGCGACTGACGCAGTGGTGCGCGTGCGCCCTTACGCCGTCGACATCAGCAGTGGTGTCGAAGCGTCCAAGGGTATCAAGGACGCATCCCGAGTCCGCGCGTTTATCGCCGCGGTGCAGGATGCCGATGCCATCATTGCCAGAGGAAACAACCATGAATGACCACACCACAGCGCCCGGCGCAGCCGCCGCATTGTTCCACGCCACCGATTACCCGTTTCCCGACCTGCGCGGCCACTTCGGCCCCTACGGCGGCTCCTTTGTTGCCGAAACGCTCACGCATGCGCTGGCCGAGCTGAAAGACGCCTACGCGCGCTACAGCGCCGACCCGGAATTCCTCGAAGAATTCCGCTACGAGCTCAAGCACTTCGTCGGCCGTCCGTCGCCGATCTACCACGCCAAGCGCTGGTCCGAGCTGGCCGGCGGCGCGCAGATCTATTTCAAGCGCGAAGACTTGAACCACACGGGTGCGCACAAGATCAACAACGTGATCGGCCAGGCCCTGCTGGCCAAGCGCATGGGCAAGCCGCGCATCATCGCCGAGACGGGCGCCGGACAGCATGGCGTGGCCACGGCCACCATCTGCGCCCGCTTCGGCCTCGAATGCGTGGTCTACATGGGCAGCGAAGACGTCAAGCGCCAGGCGCAGAACGTGTACCGGATGAAACTGCTGGGCGCGACCGTCGTGCCCGTCGAATCGGGCTCCAAGACCCTCAAGGATGCGCTGAACGAAGCCATGCGCGACTGGGTCACCAACATTGAAAACACCTTTTACATCATCGGCACCGTGGCCGGTCCCCATCCGTATCCGATGATGGTGCGCGACTTCCAGTCCGTGATCGGCGAGGAATGCCTGGTGCAAATGCCGGAAATGACGGGTCGCCAGCCCGACTACGTGCTGGCCTGCATCGGCGGCGGTTCGAACGCCATGGGCATCTTTTACCCGTACATCGACCAGAAAGACGTAAAACTGATCGGCGTGGAAGCGGCTGGCGAAGGCCTCGATACGGGCAAGCATTCGGCTTCGCTGACGGCAGGTTTCCCGGGCGTGCTGCACGGCAACCGCACTTATCTGCTGCAGGATGAAAACGGCCAGATCATCGAGACGCATTCCGTCTCGGCCGGCCTCGACTATCCGGGCGTGGGACCGGAACATGCGTGGCTGAAAGACTCGGGCCGCGCGCAATACGTGTCGATCACCGATGACGAAGCGCTGCAGGCTTTCCACGACTGCTGTCATATCGAAGGCATCATCCCGGCCCTGGAATCGTCGCACGCCCTGGCCTACGCGGCCAAGCTGGCGGCCACCTTGCCGAAAGACCAGATCGTGCTGGCCAACCTGTCGGGCCGTGGCGACAAGGACATGCATACCGTGGCGGAACGCATGGGATTGAATTTCAGTTAAGCAACTGACATCCCATTAACGCGTAGGTCGGATTAGCGCGCAAGCGCGTAATCCGACATTCCTCACCGATAAAGAAAGCATCCCATGTCCCGTATCGCCACCACCTTCGCCACTTTAAAATCGAACAACAAGACCGGCCTGGTCACCTTCATCACCGCCGGCGACCCCGGCCCCGACGCCACCGTGCCGCTGATGCACGCGCTCGTCGAGGGCGGCGCCGATGTGCTCGAACTGGGCGTGCCGTTTTCCGACCCCATGGCCGAAGGCCCCGTCATCCAGCGCGCCTGCGAACGGGCCCTGAAATTCAATGTCGGCATCCACGACGTGTTCGGCTATGTGCGCCAGTTCCGCGAGACGAACCAGACGACGCCCGTGGTGCTGATGGGCTACGCGAATCCCATCGAGCGTATCGGCAGCGCAGCGTTCATTGCAGCGGCGCAAGCGGCCGGCGCCGACGGCGCCATCGTCGTCGATTATCCGCCGGAAGAGTGCGAGGAATTTGCCGGCGCCATGCGCGAAGCTGGCCTCGACCTGATTTTCCTGCTGGCACCGACTTCGACGGAAGAGCGCATCGCGCAAGTGGCCAAGGTCGGCGGCGGCTTCAGCTATTATGTGTCGCTCAAGGGCGTCACGGGCGCCGGCAACATTGATACGGAACAGGTGGCCGAGCGCCTCGCCGCCATCCGCCAGCATGTAAAATTACCTATCGGCGTGGGCTTCGGCATCCGCGATGGCGCCACGGCCAAGGCCGTTGCCAAGGTGGCCGATGCCGTCGTCATCGGCAGCCGCATCATCCAGGAAATTGAAAATGCCCCGGAGGGCGGCGCCGTCGACGCCGTGCGCAGCTTCACGGCAGGCATCCGCGCCGCACTGGACGCCTGAGCAAGCTTGCCGTTTACGCAAGATGCGTTGGCGGCAAAGTTCGACAGCCCGGCGATAAACGGCTACACTTCGGCCACTGATTTGCCTGTAATTGTGCAATAGATAAAATTTCTGGTGGCGCCCTATGGGGGTGTCGCCGTTTACCGTCTGCCGGGGGCGTCCACCGACGCTACCCCTACAAGGGCCCAAGGAGAAAATATGAGTTGGTTGGAAAAACTGCTGCCACCGCGCATCCAGCGTTCTGATGCTGCCGCGCGCAAGACCATGCCGGAAGGCCTGTGGGTCAAGTGCCCGTCGTGCGAAGCCGTGCTGTACCGTACGGACCTGGAATCGAATCTGCACGTGTGCCCGAAATGCGACCATCACATGCGCATCCGCGCGCGTGAACGCCTCGACAGCCTGCTCGACGCGGGCGGCCGCTATGAAATCGGCCAGGAAATCCTGCCCGTCGATACCTTGAAATTCAAGGACAGCAAGAAATACCCTGACCGCCTGAAGTCCGCCATGGAAGCGACGGGCGAGACGGATGCGATGGTCGTCATGGGCGGCGCCATCATGAGCCTGCCGGTGGTCGTGGCGTGCTTCGAATTCGAATTCATGGGCGGCTCGATGGGCTCCGTCGTGGGCGAGCGCTTCGTGCGCGGTGCGCAAATCGCGCTGGAACAGAAAGTGCCGTTCATTT
Organism: Janthinobacterium sp. HH104; assembly: GCF_001758715.1. Taxonomy (NCBI): domain Bacteria; kingdom Pseudomonadati; phylum Pseudomonadota; class Betaproteobacteria; order Burkholderiales; family Oxalobacteraceae; genus Janthinobacterium; species Janthinobacterium sp. HH104. The sequence goes on from NZ_LRIB01000035.1 coordinate 177,775, forward strand.
GCATCACCGCCACCGGTGGCGCGCGCATGCAGGAAGGCTTGCTGTCCCTGATGCAGATGGCGAAAACCACGGCCATGCTGACCAAGCTGTCCGAAAAGAAATTGCCATTCATCAGCGTGCTGACCGACCCGACCATGGGCGGTGTGTCCGCCTCGTTCGCCTTCATGGGCGACGTCGTGATCGCTGAACCGAAAGCGCTGATCGGCTTTGCCGGCCCGCGCGTGATTGAAAACACCGTGCGCGAAAAACTGCCGGAAGGCTTCCAGCGCGCCGAGTTCCTCGTCACCAAGGGCGCCGTCGACATGATCGTCGACCGCCGCAAGATGCGCGAAGAAATCGCCCGTCTGCTGGCCTTGTTGCAAAACCAGGCTGTGGAAGTCCTGGCGTAACGCCAAAGTATCAGGCCGGGCGGTGTCCTGCGGACCCGCCCGGTTGCCACGCAACACCGTCTCCGCGCCTCGCGCACTGTCTCCTCATCAAGAAGTCTCCCATGCAAAACCTCCCCACCACCTTGCCGGACTGGCTCGCCATGCTGGAAACCCGCCATTCGGAAACCCAGATCAACATGGGCCTGGACCGCGTGCAAGCCGTCAAGGCGCGCATGCAGCTGGCGTTTACTTGCCCCGTGATCATGGTGGCGGGCACGAATGGCAAGGGTTCCACCTGTGCCATGCTGGAATCGGTACTGTTGCGCGCCGGCTACAAAGTGGGGCTATACATCAAGCCGCATTTTCTCGATTTTAACGAGCGCGCCCGCGTGCTGGGCGAGATGGCCAGCGATGAGCAGATCGTCGCCAGCTTCAATGCCGTTGAAGCCGTGCGCGGCGACACGCCGCTCACGTATTTCGAATTCACCACCCTGGCGATTTTGCACCTGCTGTCGCAGGCGAAGCTGGACGTGGCCATCCTGGAAGTGGGCCTGGGCGGGCGCCTGGACGCCGTCAACGTGATCGACGCGGATGTCGCCATCGTCACCAGCGTCGATATCGACCACACGGATTACCTGGGCGACACGCGCGAAGCGATCGGCTTTGAAAAGGCCGGCATCTTCCGTCCTGGCAAGGCGGCCATCTGCAGCGACCCCGTGCCGCCGCAATCGTTGATCGACCATGCCGAAGCCATCGGCGCCGACCTGTGGCTGATGGGCCGCGATTTCAATTATTCGGGCGACAAGCAGCAGTGGAACTACGGCGGACGCGAGCAGCGCCGCAATTCGCTCGCGTATCCAAGCTTGCGTGGCGCCAACCAGATCCTCAATGCGACGGCCGTGCTGGCCGCGCTGGAAGTGCTGAAGCTGAAGCTGCCCGTGGGTGCGCAGGAAGTGCGCACGGGCCTCGTGACGGTGGAACTGCCGGGCCGCTTCCAGGTCTTGCCTGGCCGCCCCAGCGTGATCCTCGACGTGGCGCACAATCCCCACGCGGCGTCGGCGCTGAACCAGAACCTCGGCAACATGGGTTTCCACCCGTACACCTATGCCGTGTTTGGCTCCATGCAGGACAAGGATATCGATGGCGTATTGGCCGCGATGAGCGAACACGTCGACCACTGGTGCCTGACGGGATTGCCTTCGCCGCGCGCGGCCACGGCTTCGGAGCTGGCCGCCAAGGTGCAGATCATGCTCGAAGATAAGCCCGACAGCAGCGAACATACTGTGTCTATTTTCGATGATCCGGCACAAGCTTTTGCAAATGCAATGAGCCGGGCCGGTGAGAATGATAGAATTGTGGTCTTTGGTTCTTTCCTCACCGTTGCCGGCGTGATGAAGGCCCGAAAATCCTCACTTCACTGAAACGCACTCGACTGAAAATCACGCATGGGCTTGTTCTCGAAACTGTTTAAAAACAAGCAAGAATCCTCTGGCGAAGACAGCGGCTTTTATGTCCCTGGCGAAGCACAGTCGCCGACCCGCAAGCGCGCAGCCAACACCGCCGGTGGCGGCGGATCGCGCCGTGGCGGCAAGGAAGCGCCGGACCCGGTCTTGCCTGAAAAAAAGCGCGCACGCCGCCGCCTGGTCGGGGCCATTGCCCTGGCCCTGGGCGTGGCTGTCGGCTTGCCGATGCTGCTCGACTCCGAGCCGAAGGCGCCGTTCAACGATATCGCCATCGACATTCCGTCGAAGGAAAAGGCCGTCACGCCTGCACCGGCGCCCGTGCCGGCCGTCCCGGCCCAGGCCGCATCGAATGGCCTGGACCAATCCGAGGAAATCGTCGACGCGCCGTTGCCGCCTCCGGCCAAGCCGACCCCTGTACCGACACCGGCACCCGTGCTGGCGGCCGCCCAGCCTGCACCGGTCAAGCCGACCTATGTGGAACCGAAACCCGAGCCCAAGCCTGAACCGAAGCCGGTCAAGGTGGAGCCGAAACCGGAACCGAAACACGAAACCAAGCCCGAGCCGAAACACGAGTCCAAGCCCGAACCCAAGCCTGAGCCCAAGCATGAAGTAAAGCCGGAAGCCAAGCCCGAGCCGAAGCCTGCCAAGCCGGCGCAATCGGCTGACGATGCCGCGCGCGCGCTGGCGATTCTGGAAGGCAAGCCGCAAGAGAAAGCACAGGACAAGGCGCACGACGCCGGCAGCGGCAAGTTCGTGGTGCAGGTGGCGGCCCTGGCGACGCAGGACAAGGTCGACGAATTGCAGGACAAGCTGCGCGATGCGGGCATCAAGTCGTACACGCAGAAAGTCTCGAGCCCGGCGGGCGAGCGCATCCGCGTGCGCGTGGGGCCGTTCGGCAGCCGCGAAGACGCTGAAAAGACCCGCGCCAAGCTGCAAAAGCTGGGCCTGGGCGGCAGTCTGGTGCCGGCGTGATGTTGCAAGGCTGAACGCGCGTGACGATCTTCGATTACCTGGTGCTGTTCGTGCTGGTGACGTCCGTGCTGATTAGCATGATGCGTGGCCTGGTCAAGGAAATACTGTCATTGGTCAGCTGGATCGTGGCGTTCGTCATTGCCAACGCGTATGGCGCTACCCTGGCGAAATTCCTGCCGGAAGCCGTGCCTGGCGAAGCCATCCGTTTGTTGCTGGCCTTCGTCGTGCTGTTCATCGGCGTGCGTATTTTGATGGGATTGCTGTCCATGACGGTCGACGCGCTCGTCAAGGTGACGGGCTTGAGCCTGGCTGACCGCACCCTGGGCACCCTGTTCGGCGTGGCGCGAGGGCTTGTGATCGTGCTGACCGCCGTCATCTTGTGTGGCATGACGTCCATACCGCAGCAGCCATTCTGGAAAAACGCGCAGTTCAGCCCGCTCGCAGAGCAGGGCGCGCGCGCCATCAAGCCTTATCTGCCTGCCGCTTACGCGCAGCATGTGAAATTTTGAATTTTTTTAAAATCAGTAGCACAGTTTAGGAGCACACCATGTGTGGCATCGTCGGCGTCGTTTCCCATCAACCTGTCAATCAATTGCTCTATGATGCATTGTTGCTCTTGCAACATCGCGGTCAGGACGCGGCAGGGATTGCGACCAATCACAGCAGTATGTTTTCCATGCACAAAGCCAACGGCCTCGTGCGTGACGTCTTCCGTACGCGCAACATGCGTTCGCTGCAAGGCACGACGGGCATCGGCCATTGCCGCTACCCGACGGCCGGTTCGTCGAGCGAAGAGGAAGCACAACCGTTCTATGTGAATGCGCCGTTCGGCATCACCCTGGCGCACAATGGCAACCTGACCAACTGGGAACAGTTGAAGCTGGAAATGTTCAAGAACGACCGCCGCCACATCAATACCGATTCCGATTCGGAAGTGCTGCTCAACGTGCTGGCGCATGAAATCCAGGAAGCGACGACGGGCCTGAACCTGGACCCGGAAGCCATCTTCAAGGCCGTTACCGTGCTGAACCGCCGCGTCAAGGGCGGTTACGCCGCCGTTGCGCAAATCGCCGGCGTGGGCTTGCTGGCCTTCCGCGACCCGCACGGCATCCGTCCGCTGTGCCTGGGCATCAATGAAACGGAGCAGGGTCCCGAATACCTGATCGCTTCCGAATCCGTAGCCCTGGAAGGCATGGGCTTCCGCTTCGTGCGCGACATCGGTCCCGGCGAAGCCGTCTTCATCGATGCCGACAAGAAATTGCACAGCGCCCAGTGCGCCGACAATGCCAGCCTGAACCCGTGCGTGTTCGAATTCGTCTACCTGGCCCGTCCCGACTCCGTCATCGACGGCGCTTCCGTGTACGCCACGCGCCTGAAAATGGGCGAATACCTGGCCGAGAAGATCCGCGCCGAATTGCCAGGCGTGCATATCGACGTGGTCATGCCGATTCCCGATTCCTCGCGTCCGGCCGCCATCCAGCTGGCCATGGCGTTGAACATCGAGTACCGCGAAGGCTTCATCAAGAACCGCTACATCGGCCGTACCTTCATCATGCCGGGCCAGGCGGCACGCAAGAAATCCGTGCGCCAGAAGCTCAACGCGATCCCGTCCGAATTCAAGGATAAAGTGGTGCTGCTGGTCGACGATTCCATCGTGCGCGGCACCACCAGCCGTGAAATCGTGCAGATGGCGCGTGAAGCGGGCGCGACGAAGGTCATCTTCGCCTCGGCCGCGCCACCGGTGATCTACCCGAACGTGTACGGCATCGACATGCCGACGCGCGACGAGCTGATCGCCTACGGCCGCACGACGGAAGAAGTGTGCCGCGAAATCACGGCCGACTACCTCGTGTACCAGGATATCGGCGCGCTGAAGCAGGCGATCGCCGACGTCAACCCGGCCCTGACGAACTTCGAGGCATCGTGCTTCGATGGCGTGTACGTGACGGGCGACGTGTCGCAGGAATACCTGGACCGCCTGGAATATGCGCGCCACCATCCGAAGGCGGCAGCGCCCGAAGATACGCCCCGTTCCCAGCTGAACCTGAACCTGGCGACAACGGAAGCATAAGTACCTGCCCGGCCGATGCCGGGCTTTTTTTGGGGTCGGACCTTCAGGTCTGACCCCAGCACTTGCCTTGGGTTAAGCGGCAAGACGAGTATTTGGAACTTCCACCATGACCAACAAAAAAACCTACGGCTTCACCACCACCATCCTGCACAACGACCGCCGCAAGGGCATCGAGCACGGCTCGCTGCACAAGCCCGTGCACACTTCCGTTGCCTTCGGTTACGCCGATGCGCGCCAGCTCGCGTCCGTGTTCCAGGGCAAGGAGCCGGGCTTCCGTTATGGCCGCCAAGGCAACCCGACCGTCTCCGCGCTGGAAGACAAGGTCAACAAGATGGAAGACGGCGTGGCGACTTTGTGCTTCGCCACCGGCATGGGCGCCATCGGCGCCGTGGTGCAATCGTTGCTGCGCGCGGGCGACCATGTCGTGTCGTCGGCCTTTTTGTTTGGCAACACCAACAGCTTGTGGCAAACGGTGACGGGGCAGGGCATCGGCGTGTCATTCGTCGACGCCACCGAGGTGGCCAATGTGGCTGCGGCCATCACGCCGGCCACGCGCATCGTGTTTGTGGAAACCATCGCCAATCCGCGCACGCAGATCGCTGACCTGAAGAAAATCGGCGACTTGTGCCACGAGAAGGGCATCTTGTACATCGTCGACAACACGATGACGACGCCATATCTGTTCCGCCCGAAAGCTGTGGGCGCGGGCCTGGTGGTCAATGCCTTGACGAAATCCATCGGCGGCCACGGCAATGCCCTGGGCGGCAGCTTGACGGACACGGGCGTGTTCGACTGGACGCAGTATCCGAACATTTTCGAGAATTACAAGAAGGCGGCGCCCGCGCAGTGGGGCATCGCGCAAATCCGTGCCAAGGCTTTGCGCGACTTCGGCGCCTCGCTGGGGCCGGAAGCTGCGCATCATATCGCCGTCGGCGCGGAAACCATGGCCTTGCGCATGGACCGCACCTGCTCGAACGCCCTGGCGCTGGCCAACATGCTGCAGGCCGACCCGAGAGTGGCTGCCGTGCATTATCCTGGCCTGGCGTCGCACCCGCAGCATGCGCTGGCCACCGACTTGTTCCGCAGCTATGGCTCGTTGTTCAGCTTTGAGCTGAAAGATGGCATCGACTGCTTCGATTTCCTCAATCGTCTCAATCTTGCCATTCCCGCCAGCAACCTCGGCGACACGCGCACCCTGGTCATTCCCGTCGCCCACACGATTTTCTACGAGATGGGTGCCGAGCGCCGCGCCAGCATGGGCATCGCCGAATCGCTGATCCGCGTGTCCGTCGGTATTGAGGACGAGGCGGATCTGCTTGAGGATTTCCGAGGAGCGTTGGAGGGCTGAGAGCGGTGTTGGTGATTAGGCCATGTGCCAGTTGTGAGGCAAACTAAAAACTGGGGTCAGACCCGGCGGGTCTGAGCATGCAGCTTAATGCCAGCTGCGCATGAGTCCTACCGCCAAACCTTCCAAAGCAAACTCGTCTTCGGGCGACACTGTAATCACCTTGAAGTCCGGATTTTCCGGCAGCAGTTCGATGACGGAGCCCGTCTTCTTGTAGCGCTTGACGGTGACTTCGTCGCCGATGCGGGCGACGACGATCTGGCCATTCTTGGCGCTGTCGACTTTTTTCACGGCCAGCAAGTCGCCATCCATGATGCCGGCGTCGCGCATGGACCAGCCGCGCACCTTCAGCAGGAAATCGGGCTTGGCCGAGAACAGGGCCGGGTCCACGTTGTAGCTCGCTTCCAGGTTTTCCTGGGCCAGGATGGGCGAACCGGCCGCCACCCGGCCGATCAGGGGCAGCGACATCAGCAGGGCTGCCGGCACTTTCGACGGCGGCGCTTCGGCGGCCGCACCGATCAGGCGGATGCCGCGCGAGGTGCCGGGCGAAATCTCGATCGCGCCCTTGCGGGCCAGGGCCTGCAAATGCTCTTCGGCCGCATTGGCCGATTTGAAACCCAGTTCATTGGCGATTTCGGCACGGGTGGGAGGAAAGCCCGTGTTTTCAATCGCGTCCTTGATCAGGTTCAGGATTTGTTCTTGTCGTGCTGTCAGCTTGATCATGAGCGGTGGGTGCATACTAAAATGCTGTCTATATGAACAGTCTGTATTTTTGTACAGTATCGCCCACTATGCAAGGGGATTTCCGTGTTTTGGGCGAATTTCGCAAGAAATACTTGTCCACGGCCGGAAAGCACGGCGGCGCACGGGTTTTTCGGGCGCTTGTGGAAGGAATGATTGAAACGTTTGCAAAAGGCGGTTATAATCTTCGGCTGACCTTCCCACACCCGTCTTGACGCCGGGGTGGGCGATTATCAATCCGACCTGAAGGAGTTTGCATGCGTCATTATGAAATAGTCTTTATCGTCCATCCGGACCAAAGCGAGCAAGTGCCCGCGATGATCGAACGCTACAAAGCCAGCGTAACCACCCGCGGCGGTTCGGTTCACCGCGTGGAAGATTGGGGCCGCCGTCAAATGGCTTACTCGATCCAAAAGCTGCCTAAAGCACACTACATCTGCCTGAACATCGAATGCGACAACGAGACCCTGGTCGAGTTGGAAACAGCATTCAAATTCAATGATGCCGTGTTGCGTCACCTGACCGTTAAAATGAAGAAAGCTGAAACAGCTCCTTCGCCGATGATGAAATCGGTACAACGCGAAGACGCGGCCAAAAGCCACCGCACCGAAGCACCAGCAGCCGCTCCAGCCGCAGCAGCAGCTTAATTCTTGACCAGGATCGTGCGCTGAACCAGCTACAAGTAACCGCCATCATTGCCGAGCGCGAAATATTGCGCTATACCCCGGCAGGGCTGCCGATTGTGAATGCAGTATTGCAACACAGTTCGCAGCAGATGGAAGCAGGGATTGCCCGTTTGACCGAGTTTGATGTTGCCGCGCTAGCCGCTGGCGAAATCTCAGGCAGGTTCAGTCAGGCAAGCTTGGGCGGGGTATATCAGTTCACGGGTTTCCTGGCCAGGAAGAGCCGCAACAGCAAGAGTTTGGTGTTTCACATCATTGATTTTAGTGCAGTCAATTCTGACTAGCGCATTTTAGATACAGGAGCCTGACATGGCATTCGGTAAAAAGTTCGACAAAAATAAGCTCAAGCTTAAAGAAAAACGCAAACAGCAAAACCCGTTGTTCAAACGCAAGAAGTTCTGCCGCTTCACCGCAGCTCACGTTGAGCAAGTCGACTACAAAGACGTCGACACGCTGAAAGACTTCGTCCAAGAAAACGGCAAGATCATGCCAGCACGCCTGACCGGTACCAAAGCGCACTACCAGCGCCAAGTTGACACCGCAATCAAGCGCGCTCGCTTCCTCGCGCTGCTGCCATACACCGATCTGCACCACGCTTAATCGGTCAGATATTCCTGGAGAAGAACTATGCAAATCATTCTGTTAGAAAAAGTTGTTAACGTCGGTAACCTCGGCGAAGTCGTCAAAGTCAAAGACGGTTACGCACGTAACTTCCTGATCCCGCAACGCCTGGCACGTCGTGCTACGGCAACCGCTGTGGCTGAATTCGAAGTCAAGCGCGCCGAACTGGAAAAAGCTGCTGCCGCCAAACTGGCCGCATCGCAAGCCCAGGGCGAAAAACTGAGCGGCCTGACCGTTCAAGTTGCTCAAAAAGCTGGTGTTGATGGCCGTCTGTTCGGTTCCGTCACCAACTTCGACATCGCTGAAGCGCTGACCAAGCAAGGTTTTGCTGTTGAAAAAGCACAAATCCGCATGCCTACCGGCCCGCTGAAGATCGTTGGCGAGCACAACGTTTCGGTTGCTCTGCACACCGACGTGGTCGTGGAAGTTGTTATCGCTGTCGTTCCAGACGCGAACGCGTAATTGTCTGCGGGCCTGGCCCGCAAGCATTGCCGCACTATGAAAAGCCGGGTTCGCCCGGCTTTTTTGTGGCCTTTTTTTCGCTCAATTTCAGCCCTTTATTTTTGCCATCACGCCGAAGCGGGTATAATTCGCGCCATGAACGCCCCCTCTGATCCGCAACTGGATTCCCTCCGTATTCCGCCGCATTCGATCGAAGCAGAACAATCCGTCATCGGTGGTCTGCTGCGCGACAATGCCGCATATGACCGCATCGCCGACTTCATGCATGCGGAGGATTTCTATCGCTATGACCATCGCATCATCTTCGAGCAAATCGTCAAGATGGTTAACGCTTCCAAGCCAGCCGATGTCATTACTGTTTTTGAAACCCTGACCCAGCTCGGCAAGGCCGATGACGTGGGCGGACTCGCTTACCTGAATGCCATGGCGCAAAACACGCCATCGGCCGCGAACATCCGGCGTTACGCCGAGATCGTGCGCGACCGCGGCGTGCTGCGTAAACTCATCACCGTCGCCGACGATATCTCCGGCACGGCCTTCAGCCCGCAAGGCAAGGAAGTCAAGCAGATGCTTGACGAGGCCGAATCGAAGATTTTCGCCATTGCCGAAGAAGGCGCGCGCGGCGCCCAGGGCTGGACCGCCATCCAGCCCCTGCTGACGCAGGTGGTCGAGCGTATCGACGAACTGTACAGCCGCGACAACCAGAGTGAAATCACGGGCGTGCCCACCGGTTTCATCGACCTCGACCGCATGACCTCGGGTCTGCAGCCGGGCGACCTGGTAATCGTGGCGGGCCGTCCTTCGATGGGCAAGACGGCGTTTTCCGTCAACATCGGCGAAAACGTGGCCATCGACAGCGGCTTGCCCGTGGCCGTGTTCTCGATGGAGATGGGCGGCGCCCAGCTGGCCATGCGTATGCTCGGCTCCGTCGGACAGCTCGACCAGCACCGTTTGCGTACTGGCCGCCTGAACGACGAAGACTGGCCGCGCCTGACGAACGCCATTCAAAAGATGAACGACGCGCAGTTGTACATCGATGAAACGCCGGCGCTCAATTCCATCGAATTGCGCGCCCGCTCGCGCCGCTTGTCGCGTCAATGCGGCAAGCTGGGCCTGATCATCGTCGATTACTTGCAACTGATGTCGGCCAATACGCCGGGCGACAACCGCGCCACGGAGATTTCCGAGATTTCGCGGGGCTTGAAAGGCCTGGCGAAAGAACTCGGATGCCCCGTGATCGCGCTGTCCCAGCTGAACCGCTCGCTGGAACAACGCCCGAACAAACGTCCTGTCATGTCCGACTTGCGCGAATCGGGCGCTATTGAGCAGGATGCCGACGTGATCCTGTTCATTTACCGCGACGAGGTGTATAACCCCGACTCGCCGGACAAGGGAACGGCCGAGATCATCATCGGTAAACAACGTAACGGTCCAATCGGCAGCATCCGCCTCACCTTCATGGGGCAATACACCAAATTTGGCAATTACAGTGGTGGCCTGGCGCTTTACCAAGGCGACTAAGACTCAGCAGCACTGGCATTCCATCGGCCGCCCCCGACAACGGGGCGGCTTTCTGTAGTAAATAACACGACTCAATGCTTAACGGAGAATGACATGTTTGGACGCTTGATGCCCACTGAGGGCAAGTTTTTTGAATTGTTTAACCAGCACGCGGAACTGTGCGTCAAGGGCGCCAAAGAGATGCTCGGCCTGATGACCAATTTCGACGACCTGGAAAACCGCGTGCATGCGATCGAGAGCATCGAGAAACAGGCGGACAAAGTCACCTACGCCACCGTGGAAATGCTGCACAAGACCTTCATCACGCCGATCGACCGCGACGACATCCATCAGCTGATCACGCGCCAGGACGACATCCTCGACCTGCTGGAAGATGCGGCGCAAACCGTCTCGCTGTACGACCTGAAGGCCGTCACGCCGGAAGCCAAGCGCCTGGCCGAACTGGTGCTGGCCTGTACCGAAAAAGTGCGCGACGCCGTCGCCATGCTGCACAACATGGACAACTCGCGCAAGATCGTCGCCATCTGCGAAGAGATCGACCGCCTGGAATCGGACGCCGATCACGTGATGCGCGCCGCCATGTCCAAGCTGTTCCGCGACGAACCGGACGTGCGCAATCTGATCAAGCTGAAAGCGATCTACGAAATTCTGGAAACCGTGACCGACCGTTGCGAAGATGTGTCCAATATTATCGAAGGCATCATCGTCGAAAACGCGTAAGCGTTGGGCCTGTCCTGAACCAGAATCAGAAAAGAAACTATAATGACCATACAAATCAGCATCTACGTGCTAGGCCTGTTGATCGTCCTGGCGCTGCTGTTTGACTTCATGAACGGCTTCCACGATGCCGCCAACGCGATTGCCACGGTGGTCTCGACGGGCGTATTGAAACCGCAGACCGCGGTTGCCATGGCTGCCACGTTCAACTTTGTCGCCATCTTCGTGTTCCACCAGCTGACCGTGGCCGCCACGGTGGGCAAGGGCACCATCGATCCGGCAGTGATCGACCAGTACGTGATCTTCGGCGCGCTGATGGGCGCCATCTTCTGGAATTTGTTTACTTGGTACTACGGCATTCCATCGTCGTCCTCGCACGCGCTGATCGGCGGCCTGGTGGGTGCCGCTGTCGCCAAGTCCGGCACGGGCGCGCTGGTCGCGGCCGGCCTGTGGAAAACCGTCGCCTTCATCGTCATCGCACCGGTACTGGGCTTCGTGTTCGGCTCCATCATGATGCTGATTGTGTCATGGATATTCGTGCGTTCGACGCCGCGCAAGGTCGACAAGTGGTTCCGCCGTTTGCAATTGGTCTCGGCGGCCGCCTACAGCCTGGGCCACGGCGGCAACGATGCGCAAAAAACCATCGGCATCATCTGGATGCTGCTGATCGCCGCTGGCTACTCCAGTTCGGCCGACGCCATGCCGCCGATGTGGGTCATCATCTCGTGCTATACGGCCATCAGCTTCGGCACCCTGTTCGGTGGCTGGCGCATCGTCAAGACCATGGGCCAGAAGATCACTAAGCTCAAACCGGTCGGCGGCTTCTGCGCCGAAACCGGTGGCGCGATCACCCTGTTCGTCTCGACGGCGCTGGGTATTCCCGTGTCGACCACGCACACCATCACGGGCGCCATCGTCGGCGTCGGCTCGTCGCAGAAGATGTCGGCCGTGCGCTGGGGCGTGGCAGGCAATATCGTCTGGGCCTGGATCTTCACGATTCCCGCCTCCGCGTTTGTTGCCGCAGTCGCCTGGTGGATTGGCCACCACATCATGTAAGGCGCCTCTGCAAACCTACTGCGCAGCCCACTATCGAATCTCCGTTGCTCACTGTACTAAAGTACAGCTCCGCTACTCAATCCGATATCGGGCTTGCTCGCTACGGTTTTCAGAGGGCCTTGTGCCAACTGGGCGCATGTATAAAAAAGGGAACCAAAAGGTTCCCTTTTTTTATGCGCTGGCCAGTTCCACCGTCAGTCCCTCGCTGGCGAGGAACACTTGCAGGCCATCGAGACGGCTGCTGTAGCGGCCCATCACGTCGGCAAACACGGCTTCGAGCTGCTCGTCGCTGCGGGTCGGTTCGTGGTGGGTGCAGTACAGGCGCCGCGCGCCGCAGCGCAGGGCCAGGTCGAAGGCGGCGTCGAAGGTGCCGTGGCCCCAGCCCTGCTTGCCCGGGTATTCCTCGCGCGTGTACGAGCAATCCATGATCAGCGCGTCGACGCCGGCGACGAGCGCATCGATGCGGGCCTGGCGTTGCGCATTGCGCTCTGAGCACGCCGCATGCTCGACGTGGCCGGGCGGATGCAGGTTGTAGAACGGTTCATGGTCGCCGCTGAAAAACAGCGAAGCGCCGCCGCAGTCGATGCGGTAGCCGAGGTTGACGACGGGATGGTTCATTTCCGCGCCGCGCACGCACGCGCCGCCCACCTCGACGGCTTCGCCCGGCGCCAGGGTGCGGTACTCGATGCTGGCCGCCATGGCCGCTTCGCTGACGGGGAAATAACTGCCTTGCAGCTGCACCGCCATCACGTGCTCGATGCCGCGCCCGCTGATGCCGTCAAAGGCGCCATGCAGGCGCATGCGGTTGCCGGCCACGAACAGGGGCGAGAACATGGGCAAGCCGTGGATGTGGTCCCAGTGGCTGTGCGTGATAAAGACGTGCGCGTCGACGGGCTGGCCCGGCGGCAGTTGCTGTGCCAGCGAAAAGATGCCGCTGCCCGCATCGAGAATGATCAGGCTATCGTTGTCGGTGCGCACTTCGATGCACGTGGTGTTGCCGCCGTAGCGCGCCGTGCGCGGGCCGGGGGAGGGGATGGAGCCGCGCACACCCCTGAACGTGAATTTCATTCAGTACCTTGTTACAGTGTAATTATTGTTGATTCTATTCTAATTAATGAGATTGGCGGCAACATTTATGCGTGTTGTGATACGGAAAGTAATTTCATTTTGTTGTGACTAAGTAATGTACAGTGCGCGGGACGGCCGTTACACTGGCGCTTGCCGACTTCCCCTTTTTTGCTTGCCCATTACCTGATTGCCACCAATATGCCTCAGTTGCACCCTGAGAAAATCGCCCACAGACTGGAGCAATTGACCGAACTCAGTGTCGCGCTCGGCCACGGCCTGGGCGGCGAGGGCCACGATATCGGCGCACTGTTGCAGCGCATCGTGCTGTTGGCGAAAAGCATGAGCGGTGCCGATGGCGCCACCCTGTACCGGCCCGCGCTTGAGGGCCGGCAGCTGGCGTTCGACATCAGCGTCAACGACAGCCTGGGCATCGCGCAAGGGGCGGACATGGGCTTGCCTGGCGTGCCCCTGTTCGATGGCGCGGACCGGCCGAACCTGGCATCGGTGGCCGCGTATGCGGCGAACATGCGCCGCAGCGTGAATATCGCCGACGTCTACCGCGACGAGGTCTTCAATTTTTCCGGCATGCGCGAGTTCGACCGCCACCACGGCTACCATACGCAATCGATCCTGACGGTGCCCATGAGCGACCATGAGGGCGACCTGATCGGCGTGCTGCAGCTGGTCAATGCCAAGGATGGCGAGACGGGCCAGGTGCGCGCCTTTTCCTCCACCGACCAGCGCTTCATCGAGGCGCTGGCCGCGCAGGCGGGCGTGGCGCTGACGAATCAATTGCTGATCTCGCAGCTGGAAGAGCTGCTCGAATCGCTCGTTACCCTGATCAATATCGGCATCGATGAAAAGTCGCCGTACACGGGACGGCACTGCCAGTTCGTGCCCGAGCTGACGATGCTGCTGGCCGACGCCGCGCACGCCACGCAAACGGGGCCGCTGGCCGATTTCCGGCTCAGCGACAACGAGCGCAAGCAGCTGTGGCTGGCCGGCCTGCTGCACGACTGCGGCAAGATCACCACGCCCGTGCACGTGGTCGACAAGGCCACCAAGCTGGAAACCATTTTCGACCGCATCGCCCTGATCGACACGCGCTACGAAGTGCTGCTGCGCGACGCCGAGATCGCGGCCCTGCGCCAGCAGGCGGCGCAGCCGCAGCAAAAAGATGCCATCGCCCGCGCGCTGGCACTGGAACAGGCGGCGCTGCGCGAGGAACGCGATTTCATCCGCACGGTCAATATCGGCGGCGAAAGCATGGCGCAGGCCGACCAGGAGCGCGTGCGGCAGATCGCCAGGCGCTGCTGGCGCGCGGCCGACGGCGAACTGCGCGATTTTCTCGACGCCGACGAGACGGAAAACCTGACCATTCGCGCCGGCACGCTGACGGCGGCCGAGCGGGCCATCGTCAACAACCATATCAGCGTGTCAATCCGCATGCTCGAAGCGCTGCCGTGGCCCAAGCACCTGCAAAAGGTGCCCGAATACGCGGGCGGCCACCACGAGCGCATGGATGGCAAGGGCTATCCACGGGGGCTGACGAAAGAGCAGATGTCGGTGCCTGCGAGGCTGATGGCCATCGCCGACATTTTCGAGGCGCTGACGGCGCGCGACCGGCCCTACAAGAAGGGCAAGTCGCTGTCCGAATCGCTGCGCATCCTCGGCAATTTCAGCCTGAACGGGCATATCGACCCTGAGCTGTTCGACGTTTTCATCCGCAGCAAGGTCTATCTGTCCTTCGCTGAAAAGCACATGCATCCGAGCCAGATCGATGCCGTCGACGAGGCGGCCATTCCGGGCTATACCCCTTGAAGCTGTCGCAGGCCTGGCGCAAGCATGGGGCGCGGTCGCTGCTGGGAATACTGCTGACTCTGGCGGCGGCCGTGCTGTGCCTGGCCGGCAACGACACAGTCGCGCGGCTGGACGCCATGCTGGGCGACTGGCGCATGCGCGCGGAAACGCCGCAGATGGACCGCCGCATCGTCATCGTCGATATCGATGAGCAAAGCCTGGCCCGGGTGGGCCGTTTTCCCTGGAGCCGCGATGTGCAGGCGCGCCTGGTGCACCAGCTCACAGGGCATTACGGCGTGGCCGCGCTGGGCTTCGATATTTCGTTTCCTGAAGCGGACACCAGTTCCGGCTACGCCGTGCTGCAAGGACTGGCGCAGGGCGAACTGGCGGGCGTGGCCGGCTTGCCGGCGCAGCTGGAAAAACTGCGCCCGGCCATGGATTACGACGGCCTGTTCGCCGAGGCCATGCGCGGCCAGCCCGTGGTGCTCGGCTACAGCGTCTCGGAGCAGCAAAGAAAGGGCGTGCTGCCCAAGCCCGCCTTTACCGTCGCCGACCTGAATGGCCGCACGGTGACGGCCTACGTGGCGCGCGGCTACGAAGCCAATATCGCGCCCCTGCAGGCGGCCGCGCAAGGCGCCGGCATTTTCACGGCGCTGACCGATGCCGATGGCGTCGTGCGTTCCTCGACCCTGTTGCAGCGCATCGGCGACGGCTATTACCCTTCGCTGTCGCTGGCTACCGTCGCCGTCTACCTGCAGGCGCGCGCCATCGCCCCCCGTTTCACAGGCACGGCCGATACCCTGTCGGCGCGCGAGCTGGCCAGCGGCGGCCTCGAACACATCATGCTGTTCACGCCGCGCGGCGCGCTGGCGATCCCCGTGGGCGAAGCCTTGACGACGACGGTGCAGTACCGTGGCGCGGGTGGTCCCGATGGCGGCGCCTTCCATTACGTGTCGGCGTCCGACGTGCTGGCCGGCACGGTGCCGCCGGCGCTGCTCAAGGGCGCCATTGTGCTGGTGGGCACGACGGCACCCGGCTTGAACGATATCCGCGCCACGCCCGTGAATGCCGAGTATCCGGGGGTGGAAGTGCACGCCAACCTGATCAAGTCCATGCTCGACGGGCGCTTCAAGGCGCGGCCCGATTATGCGCTGGCTTTGGAACTGGTGCAGATACTGCTGTTTGGCCTGCTGCTGGCCGGCGCCCTGGCCGTGCTGCCGCCGGCCGGCGTGATGCTGGCTACCCTCGGCGCGCTGGCGGCGGCCATCGGCATCAACCTGTATCTGTATGCCACGCACGACCTGGTGCTGGGCGGCGCCGTGCTGCTGTTGCTGATCGTTGCGCTGTTCATCGCCAACCTGGCGTGGGGTTACTTTTTCGAGGTGCGCAAGGGACGCGCGCTGGTGGCGCGCTTCGGCGAATACGTGGCGCCCGAGCTGGTGGCCGAGATGGCCGACGATCCGCGCCGCTACACGATGGAGGGCGAGAACCGCGAACTGACGGTGCTGTTTGCTGACGTGCGCGGTTTCACGGCCATTTCCGAGCAGCTGGCGCCGGCCGCGCTGCGCGAATATATCAACGAATACCTGACGGCCATGTCGGAAGATATACGCGACAGCCATGGCGGCACCCTGGACAAATACATCGGTGACGCCGTGATGGCGTTCTGGGGCGCGCCCGTCGCCTTTGGCGATCACGCCAGCCGCGCCGTGGCCAGCGCCCTGCTGATGCAGGGCAGCGCGGCGCGGCTGAACCAGCGGTTTTGCGCGCGCGGCTGGCCGGCGCTGCGCATCGGCATCGGCATCAATACGGGGCCGATGCATGTGGGCGACATGGGTTCGCGCATCCGCCGCGCCTATACCGTGATGGGCGACAGCGTCAACCTGGCCGCGCGCCTGGAAGGGGCCAGCAAGCTGTATGGCGTGGGCATCGTCGTGGGCGAAGCCACGCGCGCCGCCGCCCCGGACTTTCTATACCGCGAGCTCGACCGCGTCAGAGTGGTCGGCAAGCAGGAAGCGGTGGCCATCTTCGAGCCGCGCTGCCCGCTGGCCGGCGCCCCTGCCGCCGAACTGGCGCAGCTCGAGCGCTGGCATGCCGTGCTGGCCAATCTGCGCGCGCGCGACTGGGCGGCGGCTGGCGGGCAGCTGGCCCGTTTGCAGGCGGACTTTCCCGACGATGGCTTGTACCGGCTGTATGCCGCGCGCCTGGAGCAATACCAGAACGCGCCGCCACCCGCCGGCTGGGATGGCGTGACGGAATTGCATAGCAAATAGGCCGACCATTGCGGCATTTTTTACCATTCTCGGCGCACTGTTTGTTGCGTTGCGATAAAAATCAGGGGGAAATGTTAGAAATTTCTGACTGGAAACTAAAAGCCGTCTAAAATTTGTCTTCAATCCATTGTCGGACATGCAGGCGCCTGCGGGCCGCGCGCTTGTCCGGTTACACAAGAAATCCTTCACATGACATATCGTTTGGTGCACCTGCTTGCGGGTTCCGCGCTGCTGTTCGCCGTCGGCGCCGCCGGCGCTGCTGTTTCCATGGATGACGCCACTCCTGCCGCGCAGAAAGACGGCGTGCCGCGCTTCGAAATCCGCCGCTTCGACGTCCAGGGCAATACCCTGCTCACGTCCGCGCAGGTGCAAGCCTTGCTGGCGCCCTTTACGGGCGTGCAGCGCGATTTTTCCGACATCGCCCGCGCCGTCGAGGCGCTGGAAGCGGCCTACCGCGAGCGCGGTTACAGCGCCGTGCAGGTGCAATTGCCCGAGCAGGAACTGGAACGGGGCGTGGTGCGCCTGAGCGTGCTGCAAACGCCGCTGGGCAAGGTCGCCATCAGCGGCAACATCTACGCCGATGAGGCCAACGTGCGGCGCGCCTTGCCGTCTCTGCGCGAAGGCGAGACGCCGAACCTGCCGGCCCTGTCGCAAAGCCTGAAGCTGGCCAATGAAAACCCGGCGCGCAAGATCGAAGTGCGGCTGCAGGCCGATGAACCTGCGGGCGCCATCGATGCACTCGTCACGGTGGCCGATGAAAAGCCGTGGAAAGCCATGCTCAACGTGGACAATACGGGTAATGCGCAAACGGGCAAGACGCACGTGGGCGTCGTGCTGCAGCATGCCAACCTGTTCGGGCTCGACCATGTGGCCAGCCTGCAGTACACGAGCAGCCTGGAAAAGCCCGACAAGGTGGGCGTGTATGGCGCCGGCTACCATTTGCCGCTGTATGCGCTGGGCGATTCGATGGACTTTTTCGCCAGCTATTCGAACGTCGATTCGGGCAGCGTCTCGGCCGGCATCTTCGACCTGGCCGTCAGCGGCCAGGGCAGCATGGCCGGCATCCGCTACAACCAGAACTTTGCCCGCAGCGGCGACTTCGAACCCAAGCTCGTGTACGGCATCGATTACAAGGCTTACCGCAACAGCGTGCAGCTGTTCGGCATGGAACTGGGCGCCGACGTCACCGTGCATCCGCTCAGCATCAGCTACATCGGCAACTGGACCTTGCCCACGGGCGAGACGAGTGTGGCGGTCACCTTCGCGCACAATATCCCTGGCGGCAAGCATGGTGCGCAAGCCGATTTCGACCGGGTGCGCGCGCATGCGAAGGCCGCCTACAACACCTTGCGCCTGAGTGCCAGCACGGGGCGCGTGCTGGCCGGCGACTGGCAGTGGCGCGCGCTCGTCAATGCGCAAGTCACGCCGGACGCGCTGGTACCGGGCGAGCAGTTCGGCGCCGGCGGCGCCGCGTCCGTGCGCGGCTTTGCCGAGCGCGAGGTATCGAACGATTCGGGCGTCAACCTGAACCTGGAATGGTACACGCCGAACTGGTGCGGCCAGGCGCTCGGCTACCAGTGCCGCGCGCTGGCGTTCTATGACACGGCCTGGCTGCGCCGCAACCATGCGCTGCCTGGAGAAAGCGCGTCGCAAGGCATCAGCAGCGGCGGCCTCGGCCTGCGTTTGCTGCTGAGCCGCTACGCCAATCTGCAACTCGATTACGCCCATGTCGTCAATGGCGGCGACACGGGACAGCGGGGCGCCAACCGCCTGCATTTCCGCCTCGCCTTGGCCTACTAGTATCAGGATGAACACCATGCACAACCACGTCCCGCACGCCTCCGCTTTCATCCTGACGCCGCCCTTTGCGCCGCCTTTGCGCCGCACGGCGCTGGCGCTGCTGCTGGCCGGCTGCTTCGGCGCCGCGCAGGCCAACCCCGCCTTGCCGCAGGTGGTCAACGGACAGGCCACGTTCAACCAGCAGGGCAATATCTTCTCGATCACGAACACGCCCAACACCATCATCAACTGGCAGAGCTTTTCCATCCATGCGGGCGAAATCACGCGCTTCATCCAGCAAAACGGCAATAGCGCCGTACTCAACCGCATCACGGGACAAGACCCCAGCAAGATCCTGGGCAGCCTGGAATCGAACGGCAAGGTCTTCCTGATCAACCCGAACGGCATCGTCTTCGGCCAGGGCGCGAAAGTGGACGTGAACGGGCTGGTCGCGTCCAGCCTGGGCATGACGAACGAGGATTTCCTGGCCGGCAAGCGCCAGTTCACGGCCGGCGGCGTGGCCGGCGGCGTCGGCAATGCGGGCACCATCAATGCGGGCAAGGGCGGGCAAGTGCTCTTGATCGCGCCGAACGTGGAAAACACGGGCATCATCACGGCGCCAAATGGCGAAGTGATCCTGGCTGCCGGGCGCAGCGTGCAACTGGCCGACCCCGGCAATCCGCAGCTGCGCGTGCTGGTCTCGGCACCAGGCGACCAGGCGCTGAACCTGGGGCAGATCATCGCCCAGGGCGGCGGCATCGGCATGGCCGGCGCGCTGGTCAGCCAGCGTGGCGTGCTCAACGCCAACAGCGCCGTCGTCGGCGAGAACGGCAGGATCGTGCTCAAGGCCAGCGGCAAGGCTCTGCTCGAAGCGGGCAGTGTCACCAGCGCCACGGGCGCGGCGGGTAAAGGTGGCGACATCCAGGTGCTGGGCGAGCAGGTGGGTTTGCTGGGCAATGCGAAGGTCGATGCCAGCGGCACTGCGGGCGGCGGCACGGTCTTGCTGGGCGGCGACTACCAGGGCAAGAACGCGGCCGTGCAAAATGCGCGGCAGGTACTCGTCGGCAAGGACGCCAGTGTCCATGCCGATGCGATTGACAGCGGCAACGGCGGCAAGGTCATCGCCTGGGGCAATGAATCGGCGCAGGTGCACGGCAGCATTTCCGCACGCGGCGGCGCACAGGGCGGCGACGGCGGCTTCGTCGAAACGTCCGGCCATTACCTGGCCGTCGACGGCGTCCGCGTCAATACGGACGCGGCGCGCGGCAAGCGCGGCAACTGGCTGCTTGACCCGTACGACATCACCGTGGTCTCCGGCGCGGGCGGCCAGCTGACTGACGTCGACCAGTTCGCCGACTCTCCGTCCACCGGCAACACCAGCATTGGCGCCGACCTCATTTCTGACGCCAGCAGCAACGTCACCTTGCAGGCCCTGCACCGCATCAATTTCAACAGTGCCATCCACATCACGCAGCAAGGCGTGGGTTTGACGGCGCAGGCGGGCGAAATCATCAATGTCAATGCGCCCATCACCACCAGTGGCGGGCATATCACGCTGTCGGCCAACGATGCGGCCGCAGGCATGGCTTATGGCGTCGGCTCGAACGTCAACCTGAATGCGGCGCTTGACAGCGGCAATGGCAACGTACGGCTCTCCGGCGCCGGCGTCACTTTCGGCGTCGGCTCGGTCAATGTCGGCAATGGCAACCTGGTCTTGCGCGCGAATGTCGCCGGTGGTGCCATCGATTTGACGGGCAGCGGCGATCAGCTGCTGGGCAGTGGTGTCACCGGCCAGACGGTGCTGTTGGAGGCGGACAACATCAGCATCAACGGCGCCATCAATGTTGGCGGCGCTGCGGGCAATGCCGGGGTGACCATGCAGGCGTTCACGGCGGGACGGGAGATCGTGCTGGGCGACAAGCCCGGTAACGGCCTGCGCCTGACAAATGCCGAACTGAACCGCATCGCCGCCGGCAGCGTGCATATCGGCAGCGCCACTGGCGGTGACCTGACGGTGGAGCAGGCAGTCGATCTGGCGACGGTCGCGCCGGGCGGCGGCGTAAAAAACCTGGTGCTCGAAAGCGGCGGCAATGTGCTCGTGTCGAACACGCTGGCGCTGCGCCAGGATGGCAGCGGCATTGCCGCCACGGCCGGTGGCTTGCTGTCGGTCGCCAGCGGCGGCGGCCTGTCCGCCGGCGCGGTCAATCTGGTTGCCGACAATATGAGCCTGGGCGGCGGCGCGCAATCGGTAGCGGCCACGGCGGGCGGCACCGTCAGCCTGAGCCGCCGGTCCAGCGTGGGCACCATCACGCTGGGCACGGGGGCGGCGGACAATGCCAGCAGCCTGGGCCTGAGCGAGGCGGAATTGAAAACCATCAGCGCCGGCACGATGCAAGTGGGCAGCGACAGTTTTGCCGGAGTCGTGAATCTCATCGGCGGGCTGGACCTGGCGTCGCAAGGCGAATTGAACCAGCTTGTGCTGCGCACGGGCGGCAATATCAATCTGAACGCCCCCCTCAGCGTGGCCAGGGGCTTGACCCTTGCTTCCGGCGGCAACATCAGTGCGAGCGGCGCCGTCAGCGTAGGCGGCGACTTCCTGCTCGATGGCGGACGCTGGGTGCAGAACAGCGCCAGCCTGCCCATGTTTTCCGCGCGCGGCTTCGGCATTGCGCAAGGCAGCTTCCTGCGCGCGTCCGGCGGTGACGGCGGCGCGTCCTCGCCCTACCTGATCGCCGATATCTACGGCTTGCAAGGCATCGCCAGCCTGGGGCTGGGCAACAACTATCGCCTGGCCGGCAATATCGACGCCAGCGGCACGGTCAACTGGAACGATGGCCAGGGCTTTGTGCCGATCGCCGGCGGCGGCAGCGGTTTTTCCGGCGTGTTCGATGGCGGCGGATTTGCTCTCAGCAATTTGAAAATCGACCGCAGCCTGGCGTCCGGTTCGGCTGCAGGCCTGTTTGGCACCGTGCAGGGCGGCACCTTGCGCAACCTGACTCTGAGCGGCGGCAGCGTCACCGGCACGGCCAACGTGGGCGCGCTGGCGGGCAATGTCGTCAGCGGCACCGTCGATGGCGTGAACAGCAGCATGGCCGTCAGCGGCCAGCGCAATGTCGGCGGCCTGGTGGGCAGCAACGGCGGCGCCATCACCATGTCCAGCAGCAGCGGCGCCGTCACCGGCGTCAATGCCGACAATGGCGGCGCCATCGGCGGCCTGGCGGGATTGAATGCGTCCGGCGCTACCATCGCGACTTCGTACGCCACCGGCGTGGTGACGGGCGCGCGCGAGATGATTGGCGGCCTGGTCGGCAACAACCAGGGTGCGCTGAGCCAGTCTTATGCCACCGGCAATGTCACTGGCGCCCGCAGCATCGGCGGCCTGGTGGGCCTGAACGGTGGCACTATCGACGATGCGTACGCCAGCGGCGCCGTGGGCCGGGCCGGCAGTGCCGACCCCATCCTGGTCAGGGAAAACATGGGCGGGCTCGTTGGTGAAAGCACGGGCAGCGTCAGCCATGTCTTCAGCAGCGGCGCCGTGACGGGCGATGGCTATGCGGCCGTGGGCGCGGTGGCCGGCCGCGTCTCCGCCGGTTCCCCGTTCAGCTATGGTTTTTTCAATTATGAAACGTCGCTGGTGCAGATCGATGGCGGCGGCTCCAGCGGCCGCAGCACGGCGCAGATGCAGCAGCAGGGCAGCTTCAACGACTACAATTTCAGCAGCGTGTGGCGCATTTACGAAGGCTATACGACGCCGATGCTGAAGGCTTTCCTGAAGCCGCTGCAAGTGAATCTCTCGGGCAATGCCACGGGCAAGGTCTACGATGGCCAGCTGGCCGCCTTCCTCGGTTCGATCGGCTATGTGGGATTGCTCGACGGCGACACGGGCGTGAATGGCAACCTTGGCTACGGCAACGCGCGCAACGTGGGCAGCTACGCAGCGACGGGCCTGTGGTCAACCAAATACGACATCACCTTGGGCGGCACGACGACCTTTGCCATCACGCCGCGCGCGCTGACGGTGAGCCTCGGCGGCAATGGCAAGGTCTATGACGGCACCCTGGGCTACGACGGCGCCAGTTACGTGCTGGGCAATCTGGTGACGGGCGACAATATCAGCGTCAGCGGCAGTGCCGCTTTCCTCGACAAGAATGTGGGCGGCAGCAAGGCCGTGCACGCCAGCGGACTGGCCCTGGTCGGCAATGAACTGGGCAACTACAGCCTGGCCGCGACGACGGCGGACGGCACGGCGGCCATCACGGCGCGCGTCCTGAACTATGGCGTCTCGGGCGCGCAAAACCGCGTCTACGACGGCGGCTTGCAGGCGGTCCTGAATGGCTATTTCGAAGGCCTCGTGACGGGCGACCAAGTCGGCATGGCCGGCTTGCAGGGCAGTTTCCGCGACAAGAATGCGGGTACTGGCAAAGTGGTCGATTACCAGGTGGCGACGGGCCACCTGACGGGTGCCGATGCGGGCAACTATGTGCTCAATGGAAATGCGGGCAGCACCACGGCCGATATCACGGCGCGCACCCTGAACGTGAGCTTTAATGGCGTCAACAAGACCTACGACGGCACGACCGGTGCGCAAGTGAACTTTGGCGACGACCGCGTGCAGGGCGATGTCCTGACGCTGGCGG